>NZ_DATHKG010000051.1:0-76887 GCF_035489435.1 Flavitalea sp. | reverse complement strand
CAGGTCGCCGGGAAACAATAACTTCATCATCTCCAGTGCAACGCCTGCAATTACTGCGTCTTCTGAAGGATAAGAGGGAAGATCGGTTTGTGTAACCAATGATTTGATGGTGTTATCAACTTTATATGGCGCCGCCCTGTTATATAGTTTTTTATAGTGCCAGGCAGCAACGAGTGCATCATATTGTGCCGCGCTGAAATAAGCATATGCACGGGCAGCATAAGGCGGATTAGCGAAAGGAAATAAAGGATAGGCGAGCGGATTATTTGCGTTAGGGGCAGGATAAGTCTGATCCTCGTTCTGGTATGGAGGCAGATTATGTTTTGCAACTAACTCGCGCATAATTTCATTCCACCTCAGTACCCCACCGGCAGACCAGTAACTTACAAGATCTTTTTCCTCACTGGTCAGATCGTTCTGAAACGATTTGATTTCACTAAGCTGTGCGATATAGTCGGGTGTTGTTGTAGCTATAGGAGCAGGTACTGCGAACTCAGTGGCCGAAGTTAAAAGCACTGGCTTCCAGGTACCAGCGTCAATGTCGGTTTTCGCTGGTGCCAAAGCTGGTAAATCATCGGTGCGACCCGAGATGTCTTTCGAACAGGCAAACGGTAAGCAGATCACACCAATTACAATCACCGGCAATATTGCAAATATCTTTTTCATAACAATTTCTTTAACAGTTTACTTAGTCGTTTTGGTCTTTTTTGTTGAAATCAAATACATAGAACAATCCGCCATTAACACTGAGCGACTGACCAACATTTCTGCCGGCAACAGTATAACCTCCGCCTGCCATCGCGCTTAATCCTGGCAATGCCTTTGGATTACATTTGAAGTTGACACCAACCATTGTTGAATTCATGCGGTTGCTGGGAAAAGGCATATTATTTCTCGTGATATCAAAACCGCCAAGAGTTGTCCAGTTACTGACAATCGCCTCAGCACCGATCAAAGTACCGCGATAGCCTAACCGAAGTTGAAAAGTAGCTGCATCCGGCATTTCAACCTCATTGGTATAATGCATCTCATCTGTATAGTAATGATCACGATCAATAGTAATATTACTTCTATGCACATACGCTGCAGTGCCGGTTACGAACATCTTGTTTATTTCATAATCACCTGTTACACGAAGTGTAAGATTATTGCTGCCAAGACCAATTGACAATGGCTGATAATCGGCAACATAATTACTTACCGGGAACGAATATCCGCCAAGCGCTATAAGCGAGAACTTACCTTTTCCCAGTTTTCTTTCGAGCAATTTATATTTTACAGACAAGCTCAGATCCTGCATGCCATCCACACCATGTAATGTTCCGGCTGAAGATTTGGTCCATACATAAGGCAAGCTGAATAAAACGTTTAGTTTATTAGTGATCCCATAATTACCCATCCATCCCACAATCTGGGTAGATACGGTACCCAGGTTCAGGTTGGTTCTTTTTAATTTGCCTTCCCAGTAATGGTCCCAGCTGCTATAACTGTATTGAAATCCAGTACAGAAATTATTTTTGTTCATCATGATAGCGTCAACATCTGTTTGCCCCTGGACAACACCCAGCATCATTAAAGCGCAGAGGCAGATGAACGTGACCCTTTTAAAATAAATCAGATAATGTCTCATTGCAGTTGTTTAGAAATTGGAATAAAGGTTAAATGGTATTTGGTTACTTGTGTTTTGGTTGGGTATATCCTGGCTAAATGTGATCTAGTTATGCTGGCCTGTCATTAAGCTGTCAGTTTTGTTTACAGAAGCAAGACGTTCGCCTTTTCGCATTTTCAACTTTGTGAAGAGATAATTGGCGATGCTGGTACCTTGAATGATACCTTCATCGATTGCCGGCCGGAAATGTATTCCGCCGTATAAGCGACTCAATGAAGCTTCGGTAGCAGCATCATTAATGGATTTAAAATTCCTGTCCTGCCAGCCCCATGCACGTTCGGTTGAATCAGTGAAAGCCTGATTTTCGCCATAGATCTTTGTGAGAATGGTGGAAGCGGCGCTGGAGATCACTGAATGCCCGCTGGTATATTCAGGAAAGGGTGGTGTTTGTAATCTTGGCTTCCAGTTATTATCAATATACAGGTTGATATAAGTTTCAGGTCTTATTAGACTGTAATAATATTTGGCATCCCAGCATGCAATAAAACCATCCATCACAGAAAATGCAACACAGGTATAAGTATATACTGTAGTTGCAAAATCAGCTTTATTGTTTTTGCAGATTATTCCGGTAATACCCATCCAATGTCCGCCCGGGGTCATCGCTTTTGTGGCATACATCACGTGGCCGACCACGTTCATTTTAAATCCATTGCAATCCCAGAAATCAGCCATTGCTACATGTTCTACCTGTGCCCGGTTACCAATTTCATATACCTCGAAAGCCATCTTATAAAAATCACTGTTTTTATCTTTGCTGAAACTATAAGGCGGTTTTGAACGGAACATATTCGTTGAATCCATTACAATGCTCCGAATTGTCATCCATTTAGGCTCGACCGCCGGGAAATAAGCCGGTGGTGTTGGAACCCATTTACCTTCGTCATTATTATTTACGGTGTATTTGGGCGCAGATCTTGTCTCGGCATATTTATCTTTTTTGCTCCATTCCAGCACAGACTTTGCTACTGAAACTCCATAGTCTATGGAGTTTTGATATACGTCATCCGGCATTCCATGTTCCTTTGCAAGCATGTTCAACGAATCCAATATAGCGTCTGTCTTATCTTTTGAAAAAGTCAGCGTGCGACCTACTTCCATGAATGCAGTTAAGGCTGCAAAATTTTTGTCGATTTTTTTTGCAGGATCCGGTGCAGGCGATTTGGCATAGCCGGGCAGTTGTCCTTTTAACGAAGTGTATCCTGGATCATTGTTAGCAATTACTTCATAAGCGGCAAGATGCGAATAAGCATAAATCCTGCTTGCCACCGGTGGATTGAAGATGTCATAGGTAATAACTTCAGTCAGATCAGACACAGTTTTGCTGTAAAGCACCGGATTTTTCATCACGGTCTCATAATCTTTTTTAGTATTACACGCGTTGAGTGACACAAGGATAAACAATCCTACAATAAATCTATACATAACGATAAGTGAGTAAACAAAAATTTCCTGAGTAGTTCAGGTCAATGAAATTCAGATGCAATCAGCAGAATTCCGGAGGTTGTCCGGGGATAAGATAAATTAAGAAAGCTATTAGCCCGCTATCGCTAATTCGTGGTTTCGGAGCAAGCTGAACCGGCGACGCAATTGACCAGTTATTAATTTCGGCATTGTATTCACTGAAAAGGGCTTTGAATGCAGTTGAAGACGATTTCTCTGTTTTCTTAGCATCTCCATTTTGCTGCAGATCATTAATCAGTTTGAAATAATCATCTCTGGAATTCTCAATCTTCGTTTTTCCCTGGTTAGGAATACACAGCACGACAAGCTGACCTTTTTCAATCCGGCGTTTCACATAATTATAGTGTGTTCCGTTAATCTCTATTTCACCGTTTACCCGCTCGAAACCGGCCTGGTCGTTCTGGTATGGAAGATTAAGGGAAACGCGCATTTCAATCAGTTCAGATTCGTTGTAGTCATTGAGATCAAGCCTGGCTTCAAGCCGTTCGTTAGCGCTGAATTCCAGGTACTGAGTTAACAGCCGGTAGCCAATCCAATTGAATAGAAGGAGGCTTAAAAGAAGTATGGAAGCAATTTTTTTCAGGCAGTTAATTATTAGAATAGCCACAAATTAATAAAATTTGTGAAGTATCACCATAATTTTTATAAATTCCTGTCTGAGTTGTCCAACTTTTCTCAGGTGTTCAACTTTATAAATCCCCCATCAATAGGATAATCGCAACCAGTCACAAATGCAGCCTCATCCGAGCACAGATAAAGGGCCAGGTTGGCTATTTCATCCGGCTCAGCCATCCTGCCAATCGGTTGGGTTTTAGAAAGTTTTTCAAACATTTCTTTTTCCTGGCCAGGATAATTTTTTGCTATAAATCCATCAACAAATGGAGTGTGAACCCTTCCCGGTGAAATGCTGTTGCACCTGATTCCCTCCTTAATATAATCTTTCGCAACTGACAGTGTCATTCCTATCACTGCACCCTTAGACATTGAATAGGCAAAACGATCTGGTATCCCGACGGCGGAGGCGACAGAAGCCATGTTTACAATTACGCCCCCGGTTTTTTTCATAACCGGTACTATTTCATGAAGACAATTGTAAACGCCTTTTACATTTACCTCGGTGATCCTGTTGAAGTCATCTTCGGAGGTTTTTTCGAGATTGCCGACATGGGCTATACCGGCATTGTTAACTAATATATGGATGGCACCAGCGTCCCTTTCAATACTGTGCACTACATTTTTAACTTCTGCCTGGATGGCGACATTGCATTTTTTAAAAACTCCAATGCCGCCTGCTTCGATAATTTCGTGGGCAACTGCTTTTCCACCCTCTTCATTCATATCAATAATATACACGTCAGCACCCCGGCGTGAAAACAATAGGGCAATCGCTTTCCCAATACCGCTTCCTCCTCCGGTAATCACTGCTGTTTTATTATCAAGTCGGAACATATCAAATTTTATTTGTGAGAACGGGTTTAATTACCCGGTGCCCTTTTAATGCAAAATACAAAACAACCACGAGGCAAATCAAAGGAACTATATAAGCGATCTGGATACTTCCCGTCTGATCACTTATGTACCCCATAACAAGTGGGAAAAAAGCCCCTCCCACAATTGCCATCACGATAAAAGAAGACGCAATTTTTGATTCTTCACCGAGGTCCTTGATGCCAAGCGCGAAAATGGTCGGAAACATAATTGAGTAAAAAAATGGAACAGCAAGCACCGTGTATACCGCAATTTTGCCGGTCAGGGTGATCCCGATTACCAGCAGAACCATACAGATAACTGAATAGATTGCCAGCAATTTTGCTGGCTTAATAAACCTCATAAAATAAGTACCTGCAAACCTTCCGGCCATAAAACCAACCATGGCTACCGAACCCCATAAAATTGCAGCTTGTTTTTCAGGAATGTTCGCAACATATTTCGAGAAACGTACAATGAAGCTTCCTATCCCGGCCTGCACTCCCATATAAAAGAACTGGGCGATTACAGCCCACTTAACATGCCTGTGCCGGAAAACATTGATTGAAAAAGACTTTCCTTCTTCAGATTCTTCTTCCCTGATTTCCGGGAGCTTAATAATAAAGAACAATATGGTTACTACCAATACTATTGCAGCGATAACGATGTATGGCAGCTTTACTGCACTGGCTTCATGATCAAGGTAAGCATTGAGGGCAGCAGGATCCATTGCCTGTAATTGCTCAGGCGTATTTTCGATCCCGGATAATATAAACATCCCGCCAATTATCGGCGCCACAACTGCACCAACACCATTGAATGATTGAGCAAAATTCAAACGTTGTTCAGATGTTTCTTTCGGACCGAGCTTCGTTATATATGGATTAGCAACAGTTTCAAGAAATGTTGCGCCGCTTGCTATAATAAACAAAGCGACCAGGAAAAATTCATAACTCCTTGTTGTAGCAGCAGGTACAAAAAGTATAGTTCCCAGGCCATACAAAATCAGGCCGACAAGGATTCCTTTTTTATATCCGAATTTGTGCATGAACCAACCAGCCGGTATTGCCACAAGGAAGTAACCAATATAAACAGCAAAGTCAATAAAAGATGATTGGGTATCCGTTAACTGGCAGGCCTTTTTTAAATGAGGGATAAGTACAGGGTTGATATTATGCAGGAAAGCCCATAAAAAAAACAGGCTTGTAATCAATATGAAAGGCAGCAGGTATTTGTTGGCAGTTGATTTTGGAGATAGAGCAGACATGCAATCGTATTTAGTAATATAATGTTTTCAATCAGGTAAGCGAGCGGTCAAGATGGGTATAACCACCATCCACAAAAATCAACTGGCCGGTTGTATGTGCGGATCTTTTGCTTAGTAAAAAAACAGACATATCTGCAATCTCCTCTGCAGTTGTAAATCGTTGCTCAAGTGGAATCTTTGAAACGATTTGTGCAAGTTTTGCTTTAGGATCAGGCAATGAATTGATCCAGTTTTCATAAAGTGGAGTCCATACTTCAGCCGGCAAAACGGTATTCACCCGGATAGAAAATGGCAAAAATTCCACGGCCCATTCCCTGGTCAGCGCATTAATGGCTCCCTTTGAAGCCGCATAGCCAGATGTATTACCCTGGCCCGTTGTGGCAACCTTGGAACCTATATTTACAATGCTGCCTTTGGTTTTTTTCAGATGAGGTAAGGCATAATGCACCAGGTTATAATAATGTGTAAGGTTTTTTATAATTGATTGCATAAACTTCTCAGGCGAACCTTTCTCTACACCAACACTATCGTTTACTCCTGCATTGTTTACAATGCCGTCAATCTGGCCATAATTTTTGATAGCGAAGTCTATCACTGCCTGGCAGGCGGCAACTTCACTTAGCTCCGCTTTTATGGAAGACGCTTTGCCTTTCAACTGCAAAATTTCATCGACCGTCCTTTGATTATCAGTTTCATCGCGGCCGGCAATAACAACTATTCCACCCTCGGCTGCAATACCTTTGCTGATTGCTGCACCAATACCTTTTGCTCCCCCTGTCACGATAAAAACTTTGTCCGTTAAATAAAGATCCATATTTATAAATTGTAAAATTGTATAGCATTTAATCCAAAAACTTTTTCCTTATCATCATCAATGAATGTTTCCATATATTTTTCAATGAGACTTTTCCATTGCACATAGATTCCAGACAACAGCATAACGGGCCAGTCGCTTCCAAACATCAGCCTGTCTGCACCAAATGCTTTAAACACCACATCCAGGTAAGGATAAAAATCTCCGGGACTCCAGTTTTTCCAATTTGCCTCGGTAAAAAGGCCGGATAACTTACAATATACATTAGGATGACCTGCAATTTCAGTTATGTCCTTTTTCCAGGTTTCAATATTCTTCTCACGGATTGCAGGTTTGGCACAATGATCTATTACAAACTTCTGTGAAGGAAAAGCACTTACAAAATCAATCGCATCCCTGAGCTGATGATGATAGATTAGTATATCATAGGTGCATTCATAAGGAGCAAGTTCCTCAATGCCCCTGCGAAAAGCAGGGTCAGAAAGGAAGCCTGCAGGTTCGCCCTGTACAATATGCCGCCATCCTTTTATGATAGGGTATTGTGAGAAATATTCGAGTCTTGACGCAATGTTATCTGCCCGCAGATCAACCCATCCAACAACTCCTTTTATAACAGTAAAAGTTTTTGCAAGTTCTACAAAGAACCGCGTTTCAAGCTCGGACTGGTCAGCCTGTACCGCAACGCAGCCATCTATCCCATTTCTTTTCAATGTTGTTTCGAGCGTTGGCGGTAAATAATCCTGTTTAAGGATCTTCATATCATTTGTGATCCATGTATCCCGATTTTTGTCGTATTCCCAGAAATGCACATGCGAATCGATAGTCATAGTGGCGCAATTAAGTAGTCAGAGCAAAAATTTTATCCATCAACATCCATTTTTCACCAGCTGCGGCCCACTGAAGTGGCTGCTGAAATTTCCACATCAAAGTTTCCCAATCCTGAACCTTTGGGTTTGCAGCATCAGCCCTGGCCTTTTTATCAAATGAAAAAGCCGGACCCACTTCCATAATCATAAAAAGCCGGTTACCGGTCCGGTAAATCTCCATGTTTTGAATACCGGAAGCCTTTATACTTTCAACAATCTCCGGCCACACATGGCGGTGATAATCTTCATATTCTTTGATAAGATCCGGATCATTTTTGAGATCAAGTGCAAGACAATATCTGTTAAGGTCAGCCATAGCCTGGTCTTATATTTATAATTACTCAAAACATAATTCAATTACTGAACTTCAACAGCTTTGTAACCAACCGCCTTTTGTTTTGAAGTTCCCAGTCCATCGATTCCTAATTCAACCACATCACCGGCCTTCAGATAAAGTGGTTCGGGTTTTTGACCAAGACCTACACCAGCCGGGGTTCCTGTACTGATAATATCTCCTGGCAGCAAGGTCATGAACTGGCTAAGATAATGTACCAGATAAGGGATCTTGTAAACGAGGTTACCAGTGTTACCATCCTGCATCATTTTTCCATTCACGGTTAGCCATAAACGAAGATTATTCAAATCGCCGATTTCATCAGGTGTTACAAGATAGGGACCAAGGGGCGCAAAAGTATCGCAACTTTTTCCCTTAACCCATTGACCGCCTCTTTCAAGCTGAAACTCCCTTTCACTATAATCATTGTGAAGAACATAACCGGCAATATAATCAGCGGCATCTTTTTCTTCAATATATGAAGCCTTTTTGCCAATAACCACTGCAAGTTCAACTTCCCAATCTGTTTTTTTACTGTTTTTGGGAATGATAAGGTCATCATTAGGTCCGACTATAGCAGAGGTAGACTTAAAAAAAACTACCGGTTCAACGGGTAGAGTCATGTTGCTTTCCTTAGCATGATCCGAATAATTCAACCCAATGCAAATTAGTTTGGAGGGCCTCATGACCGGGGGAGCAAACCGTTCTATATGGTCTATTTTTTTACAATTATGGGGATTGCTTTTGACCCATGAATCCAGCATATGCAGCCGGTCTCCGCCAAAAAAATCTTCATCAAAATCTTCCCCGAACCCGCTGACATCACAATGCTCGCCGTTCGCGTTTACTATGCCTGGTTTTTCATCTCCCGGATCGCCGTACCTGAATAATTTCATAACTTTTGTTTTTGAAGGTTTAAACTTAAGTATTTTATTTCAATTACTTATGCAGACAGGGCAGCCAAAAAACTAACACTCATTAGTTTTTTAGATTACTTTTGGTGATCCAAATAATGAGACTGAATATGGATTACCAGCCAAAGTTTAAGGTAAGAATTGTAACTGCCGCTTCCCTGTTCGACGGGCATGATGCAGCTATCAACATTATGCGGCGCATTATGCAGTCAATGGGGGCCGAGATCATTCACCTCGGACACAATCGTTCAGTTGCAGAGATCGTGGAATGTGCTATTGAAGAAGATGTGCAGGGTATCGCTATTACAAGTTACCAGGGAGGGCATCTTGAGTTTTTCAAATACATGAAAGATCTGTTAGATCAGAATGGATGCGGGCACATTAAAATTTTCGGAGGCGGTGGAGGAACTATTCTTCCCCAGGAGATTACTGATCTTCAACACTATGGCATAACAAGGATTTTTTCACCGGACGATGGGAGGCGCCTGGGCCTTGAAGGAATGATCGAAGCGGTTATACGTGCCTGTGACTTTAATCTGAATGGAAATGTCAGCTCCGCCCGGTCTGTTAAAGGCCAGATAGATATAAGTAAACTAAGCCGTCAGATTACTAATGCAGAAAATGGGGTGGGCGCAACGGATCGGCATAGTCAAACAGTTAAGGACTCTACTGATAAAGCATCGACAATTAAAGATTCAATCCCGGTTTTAGGTATTACCGGGACAGGTGGTGCAGGCAAATCTTCGGTTACTGATGAAATCGTGAGGCGGTTTCTACATTATAACCAGCAAAAAATGATTGCAGTTATTTCGGTTGATCCTTCCAAGAAAAAAACGGGGGGAGCATTACTCGGTGACAGGATAAGGATGAATGCTATCTCGGGTCCGAGATCATACATGCGTAGCCTTGCTACCCGTCAAAGTGACCAGGCTCTTAGTAAATATGTAGGAGAAGCCATAGATGCGTGTAAAGCTGCAGGTTTTGATTTTGTAATTCTTGAAAGCGCGGGTGTTGGCCAGAGTGATACATCGATACTGGATTATTGCAATACGAGTTTATATGTAATGACACCTGAGTATGGTGCCGCTTCCCAGCTTGAAAAGATTAATATGCTTGATTATGCGGACCTGATAGCTATAAATAAATTCGACAAGGCAGGATCACTGGATGCATTACACGATGTAAAAAAACAATACAAAAGAAATCATGGTCTCTGGACGGTTAAAGATGAAGATTTACCTGTAATCGGAACCATCGCATCGCAATTTAATGATTCCGGAATCAATCTGTTGTATAATAAGCTTACCACATTAATAGCAGCAAAAACAAATGTGCATTTCGGGAACGGAGGAACAGGAGTAATACATGCTGGCCAGACAAGACCGCTGATCATTCCTTCATCGCGCGTGAGGTACCTGTCAGAAATTTCAGAACATAGCCGGCAGTACACAAAATGGATCACAGAACAATCTCAATTTGCGAGTAAGTTATACCAGTTGAATGGCACAATTTCCATATTAAATGATCAGATGGATAAGCCTGCTGGGAACGTTCATTCAAAATCAGCTATTCAGACATTATTTAATGATTATGAAAAACAAATCGATGGTGAAAACCTGGCAGTGATCCGTGATTGGCCCTCGGTGAAAAAAATGTATCAATCAGACCATTTTGAATACCAGGTAAGAGATCAGATTATCAAACAGCCGCTTTCAACTGAAAGTTTGTCTGGTACGCGTATTTCAAAAGTCGTTTTACCATCATATAAAGATTGGGGTGATATACTAAAATGGCAGCTGCAGGAAAACCTTCCCGGGAAGTTTCCTTATACCGCCGGTGTCTTCGAACTTAAGCGAACAGAGGAAGATCCAACCCGCATGTTTGCGGGCGAGGGTGGTCCCGAAAGAACCAACAAGCGATTTCATTATGTTTCCCTGGGCCAACCGGCCATCCGCCTCAGTACCGCTTTTGACAGTGTTACATTATATGGCGAGGATCCTGATCCGCGTCCCGATATATTTGGCAAAATTGGCAACAGTGGTGTAAGCATTGCGAGTGTTGATGATGCTAAAAAACTGTACAGTGGTTTTGATCTTTCTGATCCAAAAACATCTGTGAGTATGACCATCAACGGGCCGGCACCGATACTGCTGGCATTCTATCTTAATGCTGCTATAGATCAGCAATGCGAATTGTGGCTGAACAAAAACAGCGATTGGCAGGAGGCCTCACAAATTATATCAAGCAAGTTTAAACATTTACCAAAGCCCGTGTATTATAACCCCGCATTTCCTGAGCGATTGCCAGAGGGCAATAATGGACTGGGATTGGAACTGCTGGGCCTGAGCGGTAACGAAGTAATACCTCAGGAAATATATGAACAGATAAAGGCCGGTACACTCGCAGCTGTGCGGGGAACTGTACAGGCTGATATTCTGAAAGAGGACCAGGCGCAGAATACCTGCATCTTTAGTACAGAGTTTGCATTAAAGCTGATGGGAGATGTTCAGGAATATTTTATCAGGAACAAGATCCGGAATTTCTACAGTGTTTCTATCAGTGGTTATCATATTGCTGAAGCAGGTGCTAACCCGGTAACACAGCTGGCTTTCACCCTGGCAAATGGCTTTACATATGTTGAGTATTATCTTAGCCGTGGAATGCATATCGATGAATTCGCTCCCAATCTTTCTTTCTTTTTCAGCAACGGAATGGATGCAGAGTACTCTGTTATTGGCCGGGTTGCCAGGCGAATATGGGCCAAAGCGATTCGATTTAAATATAACGGCAATGAACGTTCGCAGAAACTAAAATATCATATCCAGACCAGTGGAAGAAGCCTGCATGCTCAGGAAATTGACTTCAATGATATCCGGACAACATTACAGGCCCTTTATGCGATCTATGATAATTGCAATTCACTTCATACAAATGCATATGATGAAGCTATCACTACTCCCACCGAGGAAAGTGTAAGAAGGGCTATGGCCATTCAGCTAATAATCAACCGGGAACTTGGCTCTGCTAAAACAGAAAATTTTATGCAGGGA
The DNA here is from genome assembly GCF_035489435.1 of Flavitalea sp. Taxonomy (NCBI): domain Bacteria; kingdom Pseudomonadati; phylum Bacteroidota; class Chitinophagia; order Chitinophagales; family Chitinophagaceae; genus Flavitalea; species Flavitalea sp. Next base: position 65,042 of record NZ_DATHKG010000051.1, on the reverse strand, counting down.
AGCTTTGCTATTGAAGAGCTCACCGACCTCGTTGAAGAGGCTGTACTCATGGAATTTGACAGGCTCACAGACAGAGGCGGCGTGCTTGGTGCCATGGAACGTATGTACCAGCGAAATAAAATACAGGAAGAGAGTCTGCATTATGAAACGTTAAAACATACAGGTGAACTGCCGATTGTGGGTGTGAATACATTTCTTAATAAGAAAGGTTCTCCCACAGTTCTGCCTGGGGAAGTAATCAGGAGTACCACTGAAGAAAGGGAACAGCAGATTCAAAATCTCGGTGCTTTTAAGAAAAGGAATGAAACAACTTCCGGGGCCATACTTGATAAACTGAAAAATGTGGCGCTCGCAAATGGAAACATTTTCGATGAGTTAATGGAAACAGTTAAACATTGTACACTCGGTGAAATTACGCATGCACTTTATGAAGTTGGTGGGCAGTATCGCAGAAGCATGTGAAAAAGAGTTATGAGTTATGAGTTATGAGTGAGTGGACGAGTTTTTTAAATCTATAGTGCTTAAGAATTTTCGGGTCAGCTTAATTTGATTTAGCTTTTTTGGGATGGGTTTTATTTGTTGTTGATTTGTTTGTGGTATTGTTTGAGATCGCTTTTTTGGTTGTTGCTTTGTTTCGTGCTGCTTTTTTTGTTGTCACATTGTTAGTTGTTGTTTTGTTCGTTGCCGCTTTTTTTATTGCTACTTTATTTGTTGTTGCTTTGATTGTTGTTGCTTTGACTGTTAGTGCTTTGACTGTTGTACCTTTTGCCGGCGTCAATTTATTTGGTGAAGTTTTATGTTGTTTTGAATGCAACTCGTCGCTACTGTATTTCACCTGGTCGTGTTCGCAATAATAGTTCCTGCGTTTTGTTTTTCCGCCATCTTTAACCGTAACTTCTCCGCCACAAACAGCGCAGTATTCCTGTTTATACACATTACAGTGTTTAAGCAGCGTTCCCGCTCTTTTCCATTTTAAAAAATCAAAAGAATATCGGTGAACTTCCTTAGTAAGAAAATTGATTTTTTCTTTTGGAACATCTGCTATTATGTTTTCAGGATGAAGTTTTGCACTGTACATTACTTCATTTTTTATGATGTTTCCCACCCCGGAAAAAATATGCTGATCCATAAGCACATCGCATATAAAAGTGTTTGGTTTTGCGAGCACCTTATCGCCTGCCTTTCCAGGGTCCCATGATTTATTCATGATGTCTGCTGACCAGTCATAAACAGAATCAAGATCTTCCTGGATCAGAACAATCTGCGAAACATAAAAATTAAGTTCTCCTTCCTTGAAGCTCAGTGAAAGTTTTGGATTTGCCTTAGCGGCACGTTCGTTGATCTTGTAGGATCCAAATAACATGAAATGCACTCTTATTGCAAGTTTTTTACCCAGCACTATAATAAGGTGTTTGCCCCAGGTGGTGACCTCCTTAACGGTTTTACCTTTTATTAATTTTTTATCAAGCTTGCCATAGCCGGATACATCAAGAATTTTCTTTCCTTTGAATTGTTCGAGCGCTTCTTTGGCAATAACTATGGAAGGGCCTTCTGGCATGATAAGATTTTGATTATTTTTTACAAAATGCAGGCCATTATGATTGCGATCAATAAAATTACAATCTGGCGGGCAAGTTGTAATTTCATACAAACGCTAAACAATACCCGCAGATGTTTATTTTACAAGCTTCAGACGGCTTTGACTGGTATAAGTTCCTTATGGGGGAGGAAGAATGGGTGTTCATCGGAGAAGTCATCTTCCGATCGGCAATTATGTTTATAGTTGCATTGTCTGCATTGCGTATTCTTGGAAAGCGTGGGGTTAGGCAGATTTCGATCTTTGAACTGGTTGTGATCATCACCCTGGGCTCGGCTGCCGGCGACCCTATGTTTTATAAAGATGTAGGCATTTTGCCCGCACTTGGTGTTTTTATTGTTATCGTTTCTTTATATTATTTTGTAACCTACCTGGTTGGTAAAAATAAAAGATTTGAGCGCCTGATAGAAGGAAAGCCAGTTTGCCTGATCCAGGATGGAAGATTTTCAGTTGAAAATTTTAAAAAAGAAGCCCTGGCCCAGGATGAATTTTTCGCGGAACTACGTGTAAAAGGGATATCACAACTTGGCCAGGTTGAGCAGGCAATCATAGAAACCAATGGTGATATCAGTATCTTTCATTATCCTGATGATAAAGTAAAGCCCGGTCTTCCTATACTGCCACGGGCCTCCTCAGAACAGGAAACTAAAATAGACTCTGCCGGCATTTATTCATGTACTTTTTGCGGTAACACTGAATCGTTTGAAACCGCAACCGCAAAATACGTCTGCAAAAAATGTAAGAAAGAAAAATGGGTAAAAGCCAGTACAAGAAAGAGGGTAACCTAGATCCTGGCCTGTGCTTTGGTGGATTGAATTCTGTTGCCGATCCTTATTCCTGCGTTGATTTTGACACCTCCGCTGATCTTAATTCCGGGTTCGATTTACGCCCTGGTCTGCATTTGATTCTGTCGTTGATTCCTGTGAAGGTTTTGCTCCGGAATCCTCCCTGTGGCCCAGTCCGATTGAAATCGAATGTTCGATCGCCTCCTTACTATGCCTGAAAAAACAATATGGAATCCCGGCAGATCTGAGGCTGCTTTCAAGTGCCGCTAAAGATATTTTATTATTGCTTGAAACATTCCTGATATAGACCGCAAATACCTGCCCGGGATGATGGTCAGCAATAGAACGATAGATTTCGGGATCCTTTTGTGAATTATCACCCAATAAAATAAATCGTTGGTTAGGAAATGCATCCATGATCCTGACTACACGGGCAAACTTTCCTTCGTGTTTGGTTTTCCCCGTTTTTACGAGCTGGTACCAGCGCTTGAGCTGACTCAACAAAAATATTCCCTGTGGCAATTTCTGTATCCTTAAAAATTCATTCAGATAGTCATAAAGATTCCACTCGCTGCTTGAAACATAAAAAAGGGGATTGGGTGTATCATCATCTGTTTGTGCTTGTTCGAGTAAACGATAATGTTCTCTCACTCCTTCAAAAGCATGGCGGCTGCGGGCATTGTTACTAAACAATGTCCATAATCGTTTAAAAATGGTAGATGAGTGAGAAACAAGAAAAGTATCATCAATATCGGAGATGATTCCTAATTGTGTTATATGTGGAACGAAGAATTCACCTTTTCCTGAAGCTATCACTTTTCCACCGGGGCCAAGGTAATCAACTGTAACTTCTTGAAATCCAGCCGGCACACTGGTTTCGGACGCCCATTCCAGCTTAAAATAACCATCGGTTTCAGTGACGGCGTGGATTTGTTGCTCCTTCCATTTGAGCACCACCGGAACACCTGCAATTGCCTTCACAAAAAATAACTTGAATAGCTGAAATATGTTCCTTAAAATACTTCTATGATAGGTAGTAGTCGGCTTAGAGCTTATCTTAAGTACATGGCCAGACAGGTGCAGGTTCTGCTGGTGCCCGTAACCTTTGTAAATTTTTACGGTAACATCTGTATTAATACCAAGTCTTTTCAGAAACTTTCTATACATATTCGACTTATTGGCATGACATTTTACCAAACAAGATCGTGCCACTAAAAGATATGAAAACTACTATTCATGAAATGTTTATTCATTGTTAACGAGGGATCCGGCGCCGGACAGAAAGACTGGGAACTGATCATCAAAGATTTTTTCCAGGGTCGTTCCGAACAAATAGAATTTTTTCGGCTTGAAAAAGATGCTAATAACAAGGAATTGTTGCTAAAGTCAATTGGTCAATTCGCCCCGGATCGGGTGATTGCGGCTGGCGGAGATGGTACGGTGAAGATGGCAGCCGAAGTAATATTGGGAAAAAATATTCCATTAGGAATTATTCCGGCGGGCTCGGCTAATGGCATGGCCAAAGAACTCGAAATTCCGATGGAGCCTGCTGCGGCGATTGAACTTGCAGTAACAGGGGAACCAAAACCCCTGGACCTGATTTTTATAAATGAAGAATACTGTATCCATCTTAGCGATATTGGTTTGAACGCAAGGATGCTGGAACATTTTGAACAATTTGAAACCCGTGGCTTCATTGGCTACGCAAGGGCTTTACTTAAGATGTTGGGCAGGCACCAATTCATGAGACTTAATCTCCAGGCAAATAACCGGGTATACAAAAGAAAAGTGGTTATGGCTGTTATTGCCAATGCATCCCAATACGGGACCGGTGCAAAAATCAATCCTACCGGCAACCCATCAGATGGTGAATTTGAAGTGGTATTGGTGCGAAGGCTCGGATTGATTGAATTATTAAAAATGATATTGACGGGTAAACCACTGGACAAAAACAAAACCGAAGTTATCAAATGTAAAAGAATGAAACTTACCGCCACAAGGCCTTACCCGTTCCAGGTAGACGGTGAGTCCCGTGAAATGCAAAAAGAAATAAATGCGGTTATTGAACCCGGTGCACTGCAGGTTATCAGGGCATAACTCATAATATTCATTTTCTGGGCCAACCGGTAATTGGGTCTGAGGATAGATCCGGGTATCTTCTGCTCATCATTGGACTTTACGGAATCTTTTTCTCTTGTTTGCTTTCATTTTTTTCCTCTCCCGGTTTGGTTGCGTTTTTCTCTTCTTTTTGTTCTTTTACTACCTGTTGCACAGAAGTACCGTTTTCTGCTTCAACTTCAACTGTTTTGGTTACTACGGCGTAGTGATCAGGATGTATTGCAGATCCATACCTTATTGCATAGAACTTGGTAAATTCTGCCCCGAAATAGAGTATCACTGCCGAATAATAGATCCACAACAATAAAACAACGAGTGAGCCTGCGGTACCATATGTACTGCCAATGTTACTTTTGCTGATATAAAACGATATCGCGAACTTTCCGAACATAAATAGTACGGCCGTAGCAATCGAGCCAGCCAGCACATCCCTCCATTTGATCCTGGCATCAGGCAGTACTTTAAATATCGCTCCAAACAAAACGGTGATGACTCCAAAAGTAATTACCAGGTTCAGAATATAAAACAAAATCACAGTTACATCGGGAAATACAGCCTGGAGTTTCTTATTGAGAGCTTCCAGAATTGCAGAAACGCCGAGCGATACAAGTAATAAAAATCCAAGCCCGACAATAATAGAAAAGGACAACAGCCGATTCTGAAGCATCTTCAGCCAGCCTTTTTTGGGTTTTGGCTTTAAGCCCCAAATCATATTAATCGAGTCCTGTATTTCTGCAAATACAGTTGTTGCACCTATGATCAGGGTAATGATACCGATTATGAGAGAGATCGTACCCTTGCCTTCAAGTGAAGCATTTGTAATTATCTGTTGAAGCTGCCGTGCAGTATCCTGACCCACAAAACTCTGTATCTGGTTGTATATGGAATCTTCTGTATTAGCCCTTCCAAAGAAAATGCTGCAGACAAAAATAATCACGATGAGCAATGGCGCCATCGAGAAAATTGTATAATAAGCAAGCGCACCGCTAAGTTTTAGAACCTTGTCATCTGAAAAACCAGTAAACGAATCTTTCAACACTTCCCACATGCCTTTCACCGTTAACTTCCTGCTCATTCCGTTTTTCGTCACTCTTGCAAAAAATTGACCAGCAACCAACATTACCTTCCCTTTACCAATATTATCTTCCCTTTGAATTATTTCGGATTGAACACCGAATTGAACACCGAATTGAAGACAGTTTATATATCTTCATCGTTCAACACTATGCGTATACCTTCTTTAGTCAAAAACCTGTACTTCCAGGTCATCTTCGCCATTATTACAGGCATATTGCTGGGACACTTTTTTCCAGGGATCGCAGTAACCCTGAAGCCACTTGGAGACGGTTTTATCAAGCTTGTGAAAATGATGATCGTGCCGGTAGTATTTTGCACGATAGTCTCAGGAATTGCAGGAATGGAAAATATGAAAAAAGTGGGCCGCGTAGGGCTAAAGGCAATTCTGTATTTCGAGGTACTTACAACCTTTGCTCTTATCACAGGGCTGGTTATAGTTAACCTGGTGAAGCCCGGTGTGGGTATGCATGTGGATGTCAAAACCCTCAATACATCCGGCATCAGTACTTATACGGCGAAGGCTAAACAACCTGCCGGCACAGTGGATTTTATATTACACATCATTCCCGACACAATTATGGGCGCCTTTGCAAATGGCGAGTTACTGCAGGTACTGCTGTTTTCAATACTTCTTGGATACGGCCTAACCCGGATTGGATCTAAAGCGGTGCCTGTGACCAATTTCATTGAATCTTTTTCAAAGGCCATATTTGCCATCATACATATGATTATGAAGCTGGCCCCTATCGGGGCACTGGGTGCGATGTCATTTACGATTGGAAAGTACGGTCTCGGAACATTGTTATCCCTGGGAAAGCTGATGGCTGTATTTTACAGCACCTGCCTGTTTTTTATCATTGTTGTTCTTGGATCCGTGTTGAAGTTTTATGGTTTCAGCATATTTAAATTACTCAGTTATCTCAAGGAAGAGCTACTGATCGTGCTTGGCACTTCTTCTTCAGAATCTGCTTTACCAAGACTCATGGAAAAGCTCGAAAAAGCCGGTTGTTCAAAACCGGTAGTCGGGCTGGTAGTGCCAACCGGTTATTCTTTTAACCTGGATGGCACTTCAATCTACCTCACCATGGCCGCCGTATTCATAGCACAGGCAACAGATACTCCACTAACTCTTGGCAACCAGCTGACATTGCTTGCAGTATTGCTTATAAGTTCTAAAGGTGCCGCCGGTGTCACCGGCAGTGGCTTCATAACCCTGGCTGCAACCCTGCCATTAGTTGGCAATGTGCCGGTTGCGGGAGTAGCCCTTATCCTCGGTATAGACCGCTTTATGAGTGAAGCCCGGGCACTGACAAATATTATAGGTAATGCAGTCGCTACGATAGTGGTCTCCGGATGGGAAAATGAGATAGACCGCGAGGAAGCGAAAAAATATATTTAGAAACATCGCACAAATGCCTGATTTCGTAGACTTATTTCTACACATAACGGCATTTGCAGGCGGGCCTGCCTTTTATCTGTTGGTATCCAACTAATGATTACTCCGGTTTATTAAAATAATCTTAATCTCCTGTTTAAGAAAAAGAAACCGTCTCCAATGGCGTCCAATTTACAGCCGGATTGATCAAATCGTCCCGAGATAAAACAATCACCATGAAGTTGCGACTAAATGTATTGATCAGAACATTTATATTAATCATATCCTTGCTTAGCGGGTCACCACAACTTAGTGCACAGGACCTGGTTCAAAAAGACTCGGCACTAAGCTGGGATCTTCAGACCTGCCTGGAATATGCCCGAAAAAATAACATCCAGGTAAATACACTTCGATTTGATCAGAGGTTGAGCGAACAGGATTATCTGTTTGCAAAAGCCTCAAGATTGCCGACCCTTAATGGCAGCCTCACACAGTCATTTACAAACAGTAAAAATGCAAACCCCGTTGTGGGAGGTTTTCAGACTCAATCAAGCTTTGCCGGCAACTATTCATTAAACACAGGATGGACACTCTATAATGGCGGATATCTCAGGAAAAACGTTGAGCAACAGGAATTATTTATTCAATCAGCAGGATTATCGGTCAGGGAAGCGGAAAATGACATTACAATCCAGATAACCCAGGCATTTTTGAATATACTGTTGGCAAAAGAAAACATTGTATACCTGGAAGATGTGTTAAATACCTCTCGCTCACAGTATAAACAGGCCGATCAGCGTTACCAGGCTGGTGCAATTTCGAAGAAAGATCTGTTGCTGCTGCAGAGCCAGGTTGCAAGTGACGAGTATACCCTCGTGAATGCACATACTTCTTACCGGCAGAATACAGTGAACCTTAAACAAATATTACAGATACCATCCTCCATAAATTTCCAGGCAGCAGAGCCGGATACAGTAGTTGCTACTGAAGCAATACCGACACTTGAAGAAGCATCAAGAACAGCTCTCCAAAACAGGCCGGAAGTGCAGAACAGCCAGCTTGGCATAACCATCGCTGAAGTAGAACTGGAGAAACAAAGGGCATTGGGCAGGCCATCAATAACCCTGGGCGGAAATATTTCAACCGGGTATTCAGATAATCAAACCACGAAGTTTGTTCCCCAGCTTGATAATAATTTTTTCCAGCGTTTAGGCGTTACCGTTGGTATCCCTATTTTTAATAACAGGAATGTTAAAACCAATGTCGAAAGATCCAGGATAGCGATTGAACAGGCAAAATTAACACTGTTGGGAACTAAGACAACCCTGGACCAGGCTGTGGAGCAAGCTTATATAGCTGTACTTAATGCGCAGGCCCAATATACTGCTGCAGAAGTGCAGTTGAAGGCAAACGAGGAAACCTATAAGATCACATCGGGTGAACTGGAACTGGGAGCAGTAAATGCACTTGATTTGCTGTTGCAGAAAAATCTGTATGTGCAGGCAGCACAGGCTTTTGTTCAGGCAAAATACAATGCAGTACTTAGCATTAAGGTTTACAACTTCTACACCGGTGTTCCTGTAACATTAAATTGAGACTGATTAAAAGCAATAGCATAAACACAAACAAGATGAAAAGATATAGATGGATAATATGGATCGTTGTAATCGCCCTGGTTGGAACAGGTATCTGGTTCTGGAAATTCAGGGAAATGGAAGCACCGCTTGTATTGGAAACCGAAACTCCTAAAATGGGATATATCTCAACCAGCGTTACTGCCACAGGAACTATTCAGCCAGTGGACACAGTATCCGTCGGTACCCAGGTTTCGGGCACTATCAGTAATGTATATGCGGATTTTAACTCAACGGTGAAAAAAGGGCAGTTGATTGCGGAGATCGACAAGTCTCTTTTCGTTGCGGAGGTTCAGCAAATCAATGCAAATCTGCAACAGGCAAAAAGCCAGGTGGTTTTCCAGGAAAGTAATTATAACCGCCAGAAAAGCCTTTACGATATTGGTGCTATCAGCAAGGCAGAATATGAAAACGCCGTCTATCAGCGTAATATCGCAAAAGACAATGTAGTAAGTGTAGCGAGCCAGCTTGATGCAGCCAATCGCAACCTCTCATTTGCGAGTATTTTTTCGCCAATGGATGGTACTGTTATGGCCAGGAACGTCAGCGTTGGCCAGACTGTAGCTGCAAGCTTCAACACTCCCACTTTATTTATTATTGCCAGGGATCTTACTAAAATGCAGGTCAGGGCATCTGTTGACGAAGCAGATATAGGAAATGTTAAGAAGGGACAAAGAGTCACCTTTACCGTTGATGCTTTTCCTGATGAGGTTTTTGAAGGCAACGTTAAGGATATCAGGCTGCAGGCCAATGTTGCAGCAAACGTGGTTACATATGTAACGCTTGTAGATGCGCCCAATGATGATATGAAGCTGAAGCCTGGCATGACGGCAAGCATTACCCTGTTTACAAAAGAGATCCCGAATACGATGCTGGTTTCCTCCAGGGCGATAAAGTTTAAACCGGATTCGGCGATGATGAAAAAATATATTATAGAAGGTGCAGAAGATAATGCTGCAGGACCCCGGAAACGTTCAATGCCTGATGCCGATAACGGCCCGGGAACCATGCCGGGTGATACGACAAAACCGCTACTTAAGAAAAAAGCAGAACGGTCCTCAGACAAAGCAGTGGTTTGGGTGAAAAAAGATAGCACGATCAGTCGGAGAGTGATAGAGACGGGATTGAATGATAATGCCAATGTGCAGGTATTGTCTGGTCTCAACGAAGGTGATGTGGTGGTGAGCGGAATTATCCAGGCCGGGGATGAAAAAAATGGTAGCGCCGCGACTCGTAGTCCCTTTATGCCACCACGCCGTGGCGGCGGGGGTGGTGGTGGCGGTGCAGGACGTGGTCGTCAATAAAGCAATCCGCAACAAATGCGGGACAATCAATGTCGGTACTGAATAAAAAAACAATTTGATGGGCAAAATGATATTAGAGTTAGATGATCTGAAAAGAGAATTCAGAATGGGCTCTGAAGTTGTCCGGGCTTTGAAAGGAGTTTCTTTTGAGGTGAATGCCGGTGAATTTGTGACCATTATGGGAAGCAGTGGATCTGGTAAAACGACACTTCTAAACATACTTGGATGTCTCGATAAACCAACATCCGGAAAATATTTGTTGGATGGAGTTGATATAGGCCTCTTATCAAGAAATGAATTAGCGTCTCTTAGAAATCAAAAAATTGGATTTGTCTTTCAGTCATACAATCTCCTGGCAAGGACAAGTGCGAGGGAAAATGTTGAACTACCTTTACTATATAATTCTTCCATCTCTTCAAAAGAGCGCAGAAAGAAAGCAATTGAGGCACTGGAAGCGGTTAAGCTGGGTGACCGGCTCAATCATTTACCAAACCAATTATCAGGCGGCCAGCAACAAAGAGTCGCTATCGCGAGAGCATTGGTGAATGAACCGGTAATGATACTGGCTGATGAAGCAACTGGCAATCTCGATTCGCGCACCTCGTATGAGATCATGTCGTTGATGCAGGAGTTAAATCAACAACATGGAAAAACAATTGTGTTTGTAACCCATGAGCCTGATATCGCTGCCTTCAGCAACAGAACAGTAACATTGAAAGATGGGAAGGTAGTCAGGGATAGTAAAAATGAAAACATCAGATCAGCGAAGGAAATGCTTGCTGGATTACCGGTAACGGAAGACTATTGATTCAATTGATAAATCATTTGTTATGAACATTCCAAATCTTATCCGCATAGCTTTCCGCGCATTGCAAAGAAATAAGCTTCGTGCTTTTCTCACGATGCTCGGTATCATCATTGGTGTAGCTGCTGTGATCGCTATGGTGGCAATAGGTCAGGGATCAAAACAAAGCATACAGGACCAGCTATCAAGTATGGGATCGAATATGATTACAATCCGGGCAAACAGTAATTCAACTGTCGGCGGTGGTGCAAGGCTTGAATCATCATCACTGCAATCATTAACCCTGGAGGATATTAAAGCGATTGAAAAACAAGCCAATTACATAAGCGCAATCAGCCCTGCTGTACAATCGCGGGGCCAGGTCATAAATGGTGCATTGAACTGGCCAACACAGATGCAGGGCGTAGCTCCCGATTATCTTGAAATCCGCGGCTGGCAGATCAAAGAAGGAGTTGCATTCACAGATGAAGAGGTTAACGGTGCGGCAAAAGTTTGCCTGGTGGGTCAAACTATTGTAGATAATCTTTTCACACCTGGTGATGACCCGGTTGGCAAAATAATCCGATATAATAAAATACCTATCAAGATTATCGGCGTGCTGGCAGAAAAAGGCGAAAATGCTTTTGGATCAGACCAGGATGATGTGGTTCTTGCACCATACACAACCGTGCAAAAAAGAATCATGGCCATTACCTATATTCAAAACATCTATGCTTCGGCAATCGACGAAAAAAGCACAGAACCAGCTACAGCAGAGATCTCTCAAATTCTGCGGGCATCACACAAACTGACAGAATCAGATGACGATGACTTCAGTGTAAGAACACAGGCTGAACTGATCAATACATTTAGCTCGACCAGCGAGCTTCTGACAGTGCTACTCACGGCAATAGCTGGTATCTCTCTGATCATCGGTGGGATAGGCATCATGAATATCATGTACGTATCTGTAACAGAACGAACAAAAGAAATTGGATTAAGAATGTCAATAGGTGCCAAAGGAATTGATATACTGATGCAATTCCTTATCGAAGCGATCCTTATCAGCATTACCGGTGGAATAATAGGTGTATTGCTTGGCATCGGTGCAACAAAACTTATTACCAGCCTGCTCTCATGGCCAACACTGGTTTCCGAATCTTCCATTCTTTTATCATTTGCTGTTTGTGCAATCACCGGTGTATTCTTTGGTTATTATCCTGCACAAAAAGCATCGAGACTGGATCCCATTGAAGCACTGAGGTATGAGTAAATAATTGTAATTTGCCGCATATCATGGAATGGCAAAAGCTTTACAGCGCCAGAAGATCAGGCTCAGAAAACAGAACAGGAAATTCACCGGAGACCATCAGGAATTCTTTTCTGCGCGATTACGATCGCATAATATTTTCATCAGCTTTCAGGCGGTTACAAAATAAGACACAGGTTTTCCCTTTACCCGGCCCTGTTTTCGTGCATAACAGGCTAACCCATAGTCTGGAGGTTGCATCAGTGGGGCGATCGATAGGAAAAGCAGTAGGAGACGCTATAGCTGGAAAATACCTTGGCCAGGACGAAGAATTTAAAGAATTTTATAAGTATGAGCTTCCTTCAGTAATTGCAGCAGCTTGTTTAGCGCATGATATCGGTAACCCGCCTTTCGGTCATTCTGGAGAAGATGCGATCCGGGTTTTTTTCAGACAAATGGAAGGTGAGACAAGGAAAAGATTTACAGATCAGCTATCTGAAAATCAGCAACGCGATCTGCTGTTGTTTGAAGGGAACGCAAATGCCTTTCGTACACTGACACATCATTTCAATGAAAACATTCCCGGTGGTTTCAGGCTTACTTATGCAACACTGGCTTCAATAATAAAATATCCTTCAGATTCTTTAAACGGCTTTAACAAAGGTCAGCTTATTACAAAAAAATCGGGATTTTTTGATCCTGAAATAGGCACTTATAAAAATATCGCTGAAGTACTTGGAATACCTCAACCCGATTCATCAAAAAATGTTTTCGCCAGGCATCCGTTTGTGTTCCTGGTAGAAGCAGCAGATGACATATGTTATCGTATCATCGATTTTGAAGATGCACACCGGCTCAATATTATATCCAGAGAAACTATCAAGGATCTGTTTCTATCTTTTTTTGACTTTGAAGAAGGATACGATTCGCGCGATCGCGTTGAAGCCACCTTTAATTCAATAAATGATGATAATCAAAAGATCCAGTTCCTGCGTGCAAAACTGATTGGATTCCTGATCTTCCGGTTAAGGGATATTTTTATGGACAAAGAGGAAGAACTTCTTAATGGAACACTCACTAAATCGCTGATCGATTACTTGCCAGAGAGGGAAAAAGCCCTGATCAAAACCATAGATGAGTTTTCTGTAGAACATATCTATAATCACAGGTCAGTAGTTGAAATTGAAATCGCCGGATATAATGTTATCGGTGGTCTTCTTGAAGAATTTGTCGGAGCTGTTCTTCATCCAGGATCCTCAAAATCAGAAAAACTACTTCAGCTTATTTCGAAGCAGTTTACAATTACCGGTAAGGAACAATTTCTCTATCATGACGTGCTCTCAGTGGTGGATTATATTGCGGGCATGACGGATCTCTATGCCGTCGATATTTACCGCAAAATAACCGGCATGACTTTTCCACAGATAAGATAGGTGCGATATTGTACATAAATCTTAATTTCACCCCGCTTGCCCTAACACAAAATGAATTCATGACAGCAGAACATCAACGTCTGGCGGTAAACGCTGCAAAACGAATACCTTTAGAGCAGTGGGGCCCGTATCTCAGTGACAGGCAATGGGGCACTGTGAGGGAAGATTACGGACCATATGGCGATGCATGGCATTATTTTCCTTATGATCATGCTCATTGCCGCGCCTATCGCTGGGGTGAAGATGGCCTTGGCGGCATTTCAGACTTCTTTCAGAATTTATGTTTTGCAGTTTCATTGTGGAACGGAAAAGACTCCATACTAAAGGAAAGACTTTTTGGACTGGGAAACAGCCAGGGCAATCATGGTGAAGATGTTAAAGAACTCTACTATTATCTGGATAATATTCCATCGCATTATTACATGGAATTCCTGTATAAATATCCGCAACAGGCTTTCCCTTACGAGACGATAATCGCCGAAAACCAGAAGCGTTCAAAACAGGAACCGGAATATGAATTGCTCGATACAGGGGTGTTTAACAAAAATGAATATTTCGATGTCAGGATCACCTATGCAAAACAATCATCGACAGATATTTTTATCAAAATCAATATTCTCAACCGTGGGGAGAATGCGGCACCTATAACGGTGTTGCCTACTCTATGGTTTTATAATCGCTGGAACCAGACTGAAAAAAAACCGGTTATTGTTACCAGGGATAAATTTTCAGTTAAAGCAACTTATAAAAGACTTGGCTCATACTATCTCTATTTTCAACCTCCAAAGGATCGCTTATTCACCGAAAATGAAACCAACACTGAAAAAGTAAGCGGGATCCCCAATGCCACACCTTTTGTAAAAGATGCATTTCATGATGCTGTCATCAACAAAAAAAATGTAAATGAATTAAGAGCAAAAAAATCAGGGACCAAATTTGCTCCTGTTTATGAATACAATATCGAAGGTGGAAAATCCAAGGACATTTATTTGCGCCTGAGTAACAAAATATCTGATAATCCATTTGCAACCGGCTTCGAATATATTTTCAATCTTAGAAAAGAAGAGGCAAATAGCTTTTACAATGCCATTATCCCTGAGACCGGCAACGAAGATCTGTACAATATCCAAAGACAGGCGCTTTCCGGAATTCTGTGGAGTAAACAATACTATCATTTTGATGTTGAACGCTGGCTCAGTACAAGCGATGGCATTACACCAGTTAACCCGGGCAAACAAAACGGGCGCAATCACGACTGGAAACATCTCAAGAACCAGGATATAATAGCAATGCCCGACAAATGGGAGTATCCCTGGTATGCGGCATGGGATCTGGCTTTTCATTGCATTCCGATGGCTATGGTTGATCCGACTTTCGCAAAACACCAGCTGTTGCTGATCATGCGGGAATGGTATATGAAGCCTGATGGACAATTACCTGCCTATGAATGGAATTTCAGTGATGTTAATCCACCCGTTCAGGCCTGGGCAGCACTACAGGTTTATATCATTGAAAAAAACAAAACAGGCAAAGGGGATATAAACTTTCTAAAACGCATCTTTCAAAAACTGCTCATCAACTTTACCTGGTGGGTGAACCGGAAAGATGCCAGCGGAAATAATCTATTTGAAGGAGGATTTCTTGGACTCGATAACATAGGTGTATTTAACCGGAGTATCCAGTTACCCGGGCAGATGCAACTGGAACAGGCTGATGGAACAAGCTGGATGGGAATGTATGCACTGAATATGATGGATATCGCACTCGAGATAGCCATGGTTGACCGCGCATTCGAAGACACTGCTACTAAATTTTTCGAGCAGTTTGTATTGATAGCCGAAGCGCTGAATGAACAGGGCATGTGGAATGAAGACGACAAATTTTTCTATGACACCCTTGCAATTGCAGGCTCTCCACCCCTGCAACTAAGGATACATTCAATAGTTGGCCTCACTACCCTTTTTGCTGTTGCCATCATCGAAAAGAAGATGCTGGATAAACTGTCTGACTTCAAAAAAAGAATAAGCTGGTTTGAAAATTATCGCCTGAAAAACAACAAATACTGGCCAAACGAAGAACATAGTGACGGTGAACAGATCCTGCTTTCGCTGATTCCTCAGCAAAGGTTGATCTACCTTCTCGAAAGATTATTGAACGAATCTGAATTCCTTTCAGAAGGGGGTATCAGGGCCTTATCAAAATATCACGAAGCCAACCCTTATTCAGTTAAGATTGATGGGGTTGAGTATACAATCCAATATGATCCGGGTGATTCTACTTCCAATTTTTTTGGAGGTAATTCAAACTGGCGTGGTCCGGTCTGGATGCCGATCAACTTTATTATCATTCAGTCGATCCGGAAATACGGTGAATTCTATGGAGAAAGCCTTTTAGTGGAATGCCCGGTCGGTTCAGGCAATAAAATGAACCTGATACAGGTAGCTGATGAACTTACCCAACGAGTGATCAGCCTTTTCCGGAAAGACAAAAACGGTGATCGCAGTCTACATGGCGAATACAACTGGTTCTATCGCCAGCCCGGCAATGAGCATCTACTGTTATTTTTTGAGTATTTCCATGGCGACAGTGGCAACGGGCTCGGCGCAAGTCACCAAACCGGCTGGACCGCTGTTGTCGCGGAGCTTATCCAGGAAGCCGAAAATAAAAAGAAACGGGCGCAGGCACCTGCCCCGGTAATATCTGATGGACTTGAGGAGTGAACACCCGTTCATATAGCTATTTTTCCGCTGATGTTTTTGACCCCGGATGTTTGTAACATCAGGCGGTCATTTGCAACTAATTGTGAAATCAGATATATGAAGCGTTATCAATTCCTGTTCATCTTGCATTTATGCTGTGTGTCGGCTGCATTTGCACAAGTAACACCAGGACAATCAACAGGACAGGCAGCACCTGGCCAGACCATAAAGGGGAATATTGTTGATGAACAATCCCGGCCTTTACCAGCAGCTTCTGTGATGTTGAAGAAAAAGGTCGATTCTGCTGTCGTAAAAATTGCAGTAAGTGACAAGGATGGTAATTATTTATTCGAAAATATCAGTCCGGGAAGCTATTTCCTTAATACTTCTTTTGTTGGATATGCCCAGCATTTTTCAGATCCTTTTGAAGTTTCTGCCACAGCTCAAAAGGCTTTGACCCCGATAAAACTTTCGAAAAATACCAGCGATCTTAAAGCAGTAGAAGTAGTTGTTAAAAAGCCAATTGTTGAAATCAGGGCAGACAAAACCGTACTCAATGTAGAAGGCAGCATCAACGCAGTAGGGCAGGATGCCCTGGAACTACTGAGAAAGTCGCCGGGAGTGATGGTTGATAAAGACGATAACCTTTCGCTAAGCGGTAAAAATGGTGTCCAGGTTTATGTAGATGGAAGACCCACCCCACTTGCGGGTGCTGACCTGGCGGCTTACCTGAAAACACTGCAGTCCTCATCAATCGAAGCAATTGAGATCATTACCAGCCCATCAGCTAAATATGATGCCGCTGGTAATGCCGGTATTATCAATATAAGGTTAAAGAAAAACAAGGCTTATGGCACAAATGGTTCTGTAAATGCAGGATTTAACCAGGGCATTTATCCAAAATATCTTGGAGGTCTCTCATTAAATCACCGCAATAAATACATAAATTTTTACGGTAATTATAATTATAACCATTCAAAGAATGAAAGTTGGATGAACATATACCGGTTGCAACTGGATACTTTGTTTGATGGCAGTTCAACCGGCCAGTTTAGAAATAACTCGCACAACTTCAAAGCTGGTATCGATTATTCATTAAATAGCAGGAATACCATTGGTGTGATGTTTAATGGTAACTATGCCGATATTCAGTTTAATAACAATTCCAAAACGCCGATTTCATATGTTCCGACCGGGGAAGTGGTAAAGATCCTGGCTGCACAAAATAATTCCGAAGGTTCCCGCAATAGCACCAATTTCAACTTCAACTATCGCTATGCAGACACGGCCGGGAAAGAACTGAATGTTGACGCAGATTACGGCATGTACCGTATCATGACAGACCAGTTACAACCCAACATTTATTTTGACCCGGTTACCGGCAACATGATCTCTTCAAGGATTTATAATATGCTTTCACCCAGTGATATTAATATCTATACCCTGAAGGCCGATTATCAGCAAAATCTCCTGAAGGGAAAACTGGGTCTTGGCGGTAAGGTATCTTATGTTAATAGCGTTAACGATTTCCAGCGTTTTGATGTATTGAGTTCTGCAAAAAAGATGGATACGCTTCGCAGCAATGCATTTGAATACAAAGAAAATGTAAATGCTCTTTATTTGAATTATGACAGGGCTTTCAAAGGCTTTATGATTCAGTTGGGTTTTCGTGTGGAGAACACAAATATTGAGGGCTATTCAAGCGGATTCCGGCAGGATGGAACCGGTTACATGAAATATGATTCCACTTTCAACAGGCATTATACCGACCTGTTTCCCAGTGCAGGTATAACTTTCAATAAAAAACCAACAAGCCAGATCGGTATAAGATATAGCCGGCGGATTGACCGCCCGGCTTACCAGGATCTGAACCCATTCGAATTCAAGATTGATGAGTATACATTTCAAAAAGGTAACACTACTCTCAGGCCCCAATATACAAACAGCATTTCGGTTACCCATACCTATAAGTATAAACTGAATACCGTGTTAACTTATAGTCATGTAAAAGACGTATTCACTTCACTCATTGATACAGCTGAAAAATCAAAGAGCTTTATTTCCAAATCAAACCTGGCCACCCAGGACATTGTGAGTCTGAACGTCAGTTATCCATTGCAGATTAAATGGTTCACAGCTTTCGCAAATTTGAATTCTTATTATACAAAATATAAGGCGGACTTCGGGCCCGGACGTACCATTGATCTTGATGTGTTTGCCATGAGTATTTATATCCAAAACACAATTAATCTTGGAAAGGGTTGGACCGGTGAACTGACAGGATATTATAACTCACCATCCATCTGGCAGGGAACTTTTAAAAGCAAAGAAATGTATGGTGTTGATGCCGGGATTCTGAAAACTTTATTAAAAGGCAAGGCAACTGCTAAAGTATCTGTCAGCGATATTTTTAAAACGATGCGGTGGGGAGGTATCAGTGAATTCACCGGTCAATACATAAGTACCAGGGGTGGATGGGAAAGCCGGCAGTTAAAATTAAACTTTACATATCGTTTTGGAAATACCCAGGTGAAGGCTGCACGTCAACGCAAAACAGGAACTGAGGATGAAAACAAAAGGGCTGGAACACAATCATCAACAGGAGTGAATAATTAAGAAAATTTTTATTGATTGAAGGTCACTGTCAGGTTGAACAGTGACCTTCTTCAATTGTATCCGTTGAAAAGAAACTTTTAGAATGATTGAATTAAATTCTCATTCCAGCTCCTTGCAGTAATAACCTATGTTGGTAAGTGCTTCCTCAACTACCTGTGGTGCGAGATTGCTTGATTCAATCCGAAGCACTTTATCCCTGTCTTTCAAATCAACATTCCAGCGCCTGACGCCGGGAATCTTTTCAATATGACTCTCTGCTTCCGAGATATTTTTTTTATACCTCAGATTGGTTTTGAAAACAAGTATATCCATACTAAGGTATTTAAAGATGACAAAAAGGACTCATTCAATTAGTTGACTCACTCTCTTCCGAACTTTTGCTCCAGGGGGCCCGGCATCGGTTACGCAGATCCTGCTTGAAAGCTTCCCTTTGTTCAGGAGTCATGTCCTGCAGCTTTTGATTCATCCGTTCTTTCCATTGCTGTCTTTTATGCTTCCAGCCGCCATGAAACCCGCTGAAAAGTATCTTCGATAAAATCAGCAGACCCAACGCCTGCCAGAAAGTGATGGGATTGATTCCTGTGACCGCTGCGGGCAAAATCATATTCCAAAGGGTCATCACAATAAATGAAACCAGGGCAGCTACGGCTACAACGCAGACAAAAATCAACACTGCTTTACTTCCTCTTTTCATACCTGAATGCATATAAATACTTTTAATAATTGGTGGCCTAATCGATTGGTGGCCTAATTGATCTTTTAAAAACTTAGAGTTTCAGAAGCTCTTCCCTCATTACCTGCAGTCTTGCACGAAGATGAAGAACTGCATATCTTTTTCTTGATAACAATGTATTGATGGGGACTCCCGTTCGTTCAGCGATATCTTTAAAAGGAATGCCATCCATTTCATTCATCATAAATACTGATCGTTGTTCTTCCGGCAATTCAGCCAGGGCAGCGGTTAATTCCTCCCAGAATAAACTCCTGATGTAATCAGTTTCAGGATTTTCATTTTCTTCGGTAAAAATATCAGTCCAGTCAAAAGTCAGTTCACCGTCTTTGTCAGGATAAATGTCTTCCAGTAAATCCGGTTTATGTTTGCGTTTGCGATCAATTATTTTATTCCGTGCAACAGTAAATAACCACGAGGTCACCTGGTCAATAGGCTGTGTGTTGCCGATAAACTGGTAAAAAACGTCCTGCAAAATATCTTCAGCATCAGCTTCATTTTTAACCCTCTTGCGGATGAACCCAAGAAGGCGTTTGCTGTAAGCGTTGATAGTCTGAGTGATATTCGATTTTTGGGTCGCTGTCATGCCGCTTGGTATCGTCATAGCCTCATACATGTATGATATGGTTGACGATTAATAGAAAGGGATATTTTAAAAGTCCGTAAAAAATTTCAGGCCGTTGCCGGTTTCGGCCAGCAAATGTCCAGGTCCAATAACGTTCAAACCTAATATAATCTTTATTATTTCCAGCCGGGATATTTTCCGATGCGGAAGTAGTTATTTGTAATTTGCAGATTATTCTAATATGGCTAGAGTGTTGATTTTATTTGCCCACCCTGCTTTTGAAAAATCAAGGGTTCATAAGGCTATGGTTAAACAAGTGCTGAAAGTAGAAGGCATCACTTTTCACGACCTTTACGAGTCTTATCCTGACTTTGATATTGATCTTGACAGGGAGCAGGAACTTTTACTGCAACACGATGTTATAGTTTTTCAGCATCCATTTTACTGGTACAGCTGTCCTGCTATTCTAAAGCAGTGGGAGGACCTTGTACTGGAACACGGATGGGCATATGGCAGGGGAGGCACCAAACTGAGTGGCAAGATTCTTTTTAACGCGATCACGGCAGGAGGAAGAGAAGAAATTTACCAGGAATCCGGATATAACCGCTTCACGATAAAGCAGTTGCTTGTTCCATTTGAGCAAACGGCGCAACTATGTAAAATGATATATCTGCCGCCATTTGTCATTCATGATACGCACCGGATGAATCCTTCTTCAATAGAGCTTGGCGCTCTGAGATATAAACAGGTGATCGAAGATTTCAAAAATGATAAAATCATTCAAAAGGACCTGCAGAATCTGAAATATCTCAATGAAATTATCCCGGCTCCTTCAGAACTAAAAAACTAGAAAATGGATCAAAAAGATTTTCTTTTCCAGGCAATGATTTACCTGGCCGCGGCCGTAGTGATGGTCCCGGTTGCCAAAAAACTCGGTCTCGGCTCTGTACTCGGATATTTGTTAGCAGGCATTGTTATCGGTCCGGCTTTTCTTGGATTTATTGGGCAGGAAGGACAGGATCTCATGCATTTCGCTGAATTCGGTGTAGTGATGATGCTTTTTCTGATCGGCCTTGAGCTTGAGCCGGAATTATTATGGAAACTGCGCAAACCGATTCTGGGCCTGGGGGGTTCACAGGTGGTTTTAACCACAGCTGTTGTTACGATGATAGCCATGTTATTTGGCTTCGCCTGGCAGCCTGCACTGGCAATCGGCATGATTGTGTCGTTGTCTTCAACGGCGATAGTTTTACAGACCCTTAACGAAAAAGGATTGATGAAGCTGGCGGCAGGCCAAAGCTCCTTTTCGGTACTTCTTTTCCAGGATGTGGCTGTAATTCCAATGCTTGCTTTGTTTCCCTTACTTGCAACTTATGTTCCGCCGGAAGTGGCGGACGCGGAGCATCACACAAAAACACTGGTGGATGGATTACCCGGCTGGGGACATACGCTGGTAGTGCTCGGTTCCGTAGGAATCATTATTCTTGCCGGAAGATACCTTATCAAGCCACTGTTTCGCATTGTAGCCAGGACCCGGTTAAGAGAGCTTTTTACCGCCTCCGCATTATTGTTGATTGTGGGTACGGCGGTGTTGATGACACAGGTTGGTCTTAGCCCCGCCCTTGGTACTTTTCTTGCCGGTGTGGTACTTGCTAACAGTGAATACAAACATGAACTTGAAAGCGATATTGAACCTTTCAAGGGACTCTTCCTGGGCCTTTTTTTTATTGCGGTAGGTGCCTCGATAGATTTTGCATTAATCCTCCAACAGCCGCTGACTGTATTTAGCCTGGTTGCGTTACTGATAATAGTGAAGGGATTGGTGCTTTACTTACTCGGCAAAATTTTCAAACTCGGCACAGATCAAAACCTGATATTTTCTTTTGCACTCAGCCAGGTGGGCGAGTTTGCTTTCGTATTGTTTTCATATTCGTTAACTGAAGGTATCCTGCCGAAACCAACTATTGATATCATGATTGCTGTTGTTGCAATCAGTATGGGCCTCACACCGCTGCTTATGGTCCTCAATGAAAGATATGTTCAGCCAAGAATCGGTTCATGTACGGAGGTGCCGGTTGATAAGTTACCTGATAACATTGACGAAAAAAATCCGGTGATCATTGCAGGTTTTGGAAACTTTGGCAGCACCGTTGGCAGATTTCTAAGAGCACACAAAATCGGAACAACTATTCTTGATATTGATTCTGACCGTGTGGACCTGCTAAGAAAAATGGGTTTTAAAGTGTATTATGGAGATGCATCGCGGTACGACTTGTTAGTGTCGGCTGGTGCAGATACGGCCAAACTAATTATCATAACACTTGAACCCCCTGATAAAAGGCTTGAGATGATCGAGACGATCAAAAAACACTTTCCAAATCTTCGCATGCTGGTGAGAGCCCAAAATCGTTTTGATGCTTATGACCTGATGAATGCAGGTATGCTCCATGTTTACCGCGAAACGATTGATACCTCCGTTCGCATGGGGGTTGACGTGATGAAGCTACTAGGCTACCGTGCTTATACCGCGCAGCGTGCCGCCCGGACCTTCCTGAAAATTGATGAGAAAAACCTTAGGAAACTTTCAGCTATCCGTGATCCCGATCAATATATACTCGCCGCGAAAGAAAAAATTGAAGAACTTGAACAAATAATCCAGGCGGAACGTGGTGATCTGATCCTGCAGGAAGACGGCGCCTGGGATGAAGAAAGCCTCATCGCTGAAATGCAGGAAAACGGCGTCAGGTTGTTAACATCCTCTGCTCCTGAACCCGGTTCGCAAGAGAACGGTTCCTGAAATCACATTCCATATCTTTGCCGGCTGCTTCGAAATAAGCTGTGTATTTATTCGTTAACGGTGCCTTACTTATGCAAACTATTATACAGGACATAAAAGATCTGTTCGCAACGATCAGCCAGGAAGAAATTACATCGCTTGAAAAAATTCCCCAGTCGGGCAGCGACAGGTTTTATTTCCGGTTGATTACTCCTTTGCGTTCATATATAGCAACTTTTGGGAAAAACATCCGGGAGAACAATACCTTCATAAATTTCAGCAAACATTTTCGTCTGGCTGGCAGCCCGGTTCCGGAAATTTTTGCAGTGAATGAGTCGACCACAATTTATCTGCAGGAAGATTTTGGTGATGTATCCCTTTTGAATGTGCTCGAAGCAGAAGGGCACGGTGAAACTGCTTATAAGTTTTTTCAGAAAAGTCTCAGGAAACTGGCCGAAATTCAGATTTTCGGTGATGCAAATCTCGATTATAGCATATGCATTACGAGCCATGAATTCGGCAAGCAGGCTATCATCAGCGACTTGTTATATTTTAAGTATTATTTTCTTGACACCCTCGGGATTGCTTATGACAAAGAAAAGCTGCTCGATGATTTTGAGGCGCTCGGTACTTATCTTACTTATGTAGATTATAAATATTTCATGTTCAGGGATTTTCAAAGCCGCAATGTAATGGTGAGTCGTGATGAAGTTCATTTCATAGATTACCAGGGCGGTATGAAAGGCGCACTTCAGTATGATGTTGCTTCGTTGCTATGGCAAGCCAGGGCCGAATTGTCTAACGAGTGGAAACTCAGCCTGCTTGATTATTATATGGATTGTGTGGAAGAGATCCTTAGCACCACCATCGATCGTGCGCGTTTTGTAAGCCAATATAATGGATATGTGATGATAAGGCTGCTGCAGGTACTCGGCGCCTATGGTTTCAGAGGTTTATTCGAGAGAAAGGCGCAGTTCCTCACCAGCATTCCTCTTGCCCTTCGTAACCTTAAGTGGTTTGTAGAAGATAAGAGAATTGGAATCGGTCTTCCTGAATTTGAAAGACTGCTTGGCATTATCGTGGAAGATGAAATCATCAGTCGTTTCGAGCCGATCCAGGCCACTGAAGAAACCCCGCTGGTTGTAAGGATCAGTAGCTTCTCATACAAAAACGGGATTCCGATTGATGCCACTCCAAATGGCGGTGGATTTGTTTTCGACTGCCGTGGGATTTTAAATCCTGGCAGACAGCAGGTATTTAAAAGCCAGACCGGGCGGGATAAGGACGTTAAGGATTTCCTGGAACAACAAACAAAAATGCCGGATTTTCTCAACGGTGTATTTACGCTAACAGATATAGCCGTGGAAGATTATATCAAACGTGGTTTCAGTAACCTGATGATCAGTTTTGGCTGTACAGGTGGCCAACACCGTAGTGTATACGCTGCCGATGCCCTGGCGCGGCATCTCCGGAACAAATTCCATGTCAATATCATTCTTAATCACATGGTCCAGGACGAAAAAAAATGGATAAACTAGGCGTATAACTATTTCACATGTACTATCTTATTTACGGACCTATATACCTGCTCTCCCTTTTACCACTGCGTGTTTTATATGTGTTGGCAGACTTTGTATATGTGGTGCTCTATTACCTGGTGGGATATCGTAAAAAGGTGGTGATGAAAAATCTTGAGACTGCTTTCCCCGAAAAAACAGAAGCTGAAAGAAAACGGATTGCAAAGAATTTCTATAAAAATTTTGTTGATACTTTTATTGAAACCATTAAACTACTTTCTGCCAGTAAAGATTTTTTATCCCGTCATCTTACAATAAAAAACGGGGAGTTGATTCAATCACTTTACAACCAGGGCAAACGTGTGCAGGTTCATCTTGGACACAACTTCAACTGGGAATACGGCAACGCTGCATTCGCAGTGTTTACCCCTTACCCCTTTCTTGGTGTTTACATGCCAATCACAAATAAGAACTTCGACCGGATGTTCCGTAAACTTCGTTCAAGATTTGGCACCATACTTATCCCGGCTACGGATATGCGAAAAGCCATGCTGCCCTACAGGAATGAAGTTTATCTACTGGGCCTGGTCGCGGACCAGGTGCCCGGGGATGTTCAAAGGGCTTTTTGGATAGATTTTTTCGGAAAGCCTGCACCTTTTACGAGAGGACCAGAAAGAGGTGCCAGGGCGGGTAATATTTCCGTGGTGTTTGCTCAAATTTATAAAACAAAACGAGGGCATTATATTACAGAATTCAGCTTAGGTGTTGACGACCCTGCTTCCCTGAAAGAAGGAGAACTGACTAAACACTATGTTCGTTTCCTGGAAGAAGTTATCCGTAAATATCCTGACATGTGGCTTTGGAGCCATCGTCGTTGGAAACGCGACTGGAAGCCCGAATACGCCGGGAACTGGATTGGCGACACACCTCCTCCTTCTTCTGATTTATCCTAATTTTCAAAACGGGAGATAACCTTACGGAGAATCCTGATCTGGTTGCAGATCTCTGCGATCCGCAGCGGATGATCCAGGATATTTAAAGCTTGCAATTCAAGTTCAAGTTCGGTGATTCTCCGGGCATAATATTCCTTTTCGTCAGGATTGCAATCAGAGAGACTTTTGCGTGATTTTTGCTTCGCGGTAATTGGCCCCTGGTATAGTGGTAATGCGGTTTTTAATGCGCGTGTTGTGTACCTCATAGTATGGTTTTCAATTCATGAGCGGCACTTAATAAGCAAATGCTTCATAGCCTGAGCAAATTAACTGAATACCATACTAAAAGACTAGAGTATAAATTCTAAAACTTCGTAAGTACTAATACTTATTCATATCATGTACTTATCAAGCGTGTCAGTTAAGCACGCTTTTATCTTTTGCGACTTCAATCTTTTGTTGATCCTTGATAGCCGTCCATCCACCAACAATATTGCGGAGATTATGTATTCCCTGTCTTTTAAGCAAAGACGCGGCAATAACACTGCGGTAACCGCCGGCACAATGCACATAAAGATTGTGGTACTCCTCGATGTTCGCCATGCTGGCGGGATTGCTCATTTCATTCAGCGGAATATTCATAGCACCGGCAACATGACCATCAGCAAACTCTGCCTCCCTTCTAACGTCAATTACAATAAGGTTATCATCGAATGGAATATCCATGGCAAGTTCATCTGCTTCAATATCGATGATCAGGTCAATGTCATTGCCACCTGCTTTCCAGGCTTCAATGCCCCCTTCCAGGTAACCCATCATTTTAGAGAAACCCACGCGGGCCAGACGCACTACCGTTTCTTTTTCCTGGCCTGGCTCTGTCACCAGCACCATTGGTTTATCGAAAGGAAGCAAACCACCGGCCCATTCTGCAAAGCGGCCTTCAAGCCCGATGCTGATTGAACCAGGAATAAATCCAAGGGTAAACTCTTCAGCTTTTCTTGAATCCAGGACAATTACTTCTACCTGGTTTTTCCATTCTTTAAAAGCAGCCACAGACAATGGGGTGAGCGCAGTATTCAAAACTCCTTCAAGACTATCATACCCTTCTTTGTTAATTCGTGCATTGATTGGAAAATACTGTGGAGGTGCAGTAAGGCCAGACGATACAGAAGCAATAAACTTTTCTTTTGTCTGGGGCTGGAGTGCGTAGTTAGACAGTTTCTGTTCTCCTATCGTACTAAAAGTATCGGTACCAATATTTTTTCCGCAACTACTGCCTGCGCCATGGGCCGGATAAACTATCACATCATCTTCCAGGGGAATAATCTTGTTGTTTAATGACTCATAAAGCATCCCTGCCAGTTCTTCCTGGCTCAGGTTACCACTGCTAAGATCGGGGCGACCAACATCACCCACAAAAAGAGTGTCACCGGTGAAAATTGCATGTTGTTTACCGGATTCATCTTTTAACAAATAACAGGATGATTCCAGCGTATGGCCGGGTGTATGAAGCACTTCAATACTCACTTTACCAAGCTGGAAGATCTCGCCATCTTTGGCCAGGTGAATCGGGAACTCCGTTTCAGTTGCCGGTCCAAAAACGATAGGAGCTCCGCTTGCTTTACTAAGGTCAAGATGACCACTTACAAAATCAGCATGAAAATGGGTTTCAAAAATATATTTGATGGTAGAATTTCTTTCTTGCGCCAGCTGCAGATAGCTATCAATATCTCTCAGGGGATCGATCACGGCTGCTTCTCCCTCACTTTCAATATAATAGGCTGCCTCACTCAAACAGCCTGTGTATAGTTGCTTAATAAACATGATGCAAATTTAATAAATTAAAAAGTCAAAAGTCAAAAGTGCCAACCCCCGGCGGCTTATGCCACGGATTTTAACTTTTGACTTTTGACTTTTTGTTCTTTTAACTAATCAGGCATTTAAATCTTCCACACATTTCATGATGTGGGAAACCCGGTCAGTACTGACCGAATAATAAATGAACTTGCCGTCACGCTCGGTCTTCACAATTCCTGCCCTTCTCAGGATCGCCAGGTGTTGTGATGCTACAGATTGTTCGAGACGCAGGCGGATGTAAATCTCTGTGACCGTAAGCCTTTTGTTTTCATCGATTAGCTTAACGATCTGCTGACGCAGTTTGTGATTAAGTGCCCTTAGGATCATGGCTCCTTTCTTAAGATTTAGAAAGTCCACTTTCACGGGGCTACCTTCTCCGGACTCTGCATTCAACACCATCGAATAATTGGTGGTTGTAGTTACATTCATGAGCACATCAGAGCTTTTTAAGATTAAACATACTACTTAGCATTGGCTCAGTAGAACAAACTTAGAATCGGCAAATTTAATATGTAAATCTTAAATGCAAAGGTCAAAACTGATTAAAACTTATAGTTGCTTAATTTCTTTTATAAGTGTAAACTTCCTTAAGATAATACGGGGGAACATAGGCCAGATCAGCGAAAACCTTGCCTACGTACGATTGGTAGGATAAATATGCGAGATTAAAATATGCATAATCCCATTTTAGGAAATGGGCATTTTGATGCACGTTCAGGCGTTTCCACTTATCACTCCCGCTTCCAAAAAAGCCAATCTCGCGGTTTATCAACTGATCTGCATATGCAGTTTCGTCGAGTTTGAGTGCGATCGGAGGAACTATTTCCGAAAGATCAGAGTCGAAAACGGCCGTAAATACTTCCTCCCTTCTTGCGTCTATCATGGGAGCATAGTAAAGCGAAGACTTTGGCCCTACCGGATTGAAGTCCAGCGCTGTATATTTTGAATTCACCATCGACCAAGCCATCACTCTAAGGGTATTTTCAGTGATCAGAGGGATAGACAATGCATAAGCAAGTCCTTTTGCCGATGCCATTCCAACCCTGATGCCGGTATATGATCCCGGACCAGCAGTGACCGCGATTGCCTGCAGCTGCTTTAACTCAGTTGAGCTCTCTGCGATCAACTTAAGAATAGCCTCATGGATCCACGAAGCATGGTCTTTCTGATCTGTATTTATCAGCTTGCCTACTTCAAGGCCATCATTACCGATTGAAATGGAAGCGATCTCTGTTGAAGTGTCAATATTAAGAATGAGTGCCAATCTTGGATAGATTAAAATTTGTTATTTGTTTGCAAAGACGGGATCGGTTGAGTTAACTTCTTTAACGAGTTCAGCCGAAATCTCATACCGGTTATTCCTGACCTGTAGTGATCTCAGTAATCTTAATATCTTTCCAGCTCCGACTTTCGCCGCCCATTCGAATGGTCCATAGGGATAGCTTGTACCCAGCCTCATGGCTATGTCTATTTCTGATCTTGAGCTCAAACCTTCTTCCAGTGCGAAAAATGCTTCATTAACTATCATGGCGATAACCCGGGGAGTGACCATTCCTGGTAAATCCGGTACCCGGATATATTGCCAACCCAGCTTTTCAGCAAGAGATTCTACCCTGGATAATAGCTGATCTGTAAAGGCTAGTTCAATGATTTCCCTTTCTAGCATACCGGGCCATGAATTGATGCGGATAAAACGATCGTCTCCAATGGTAGCAAGGTTATCATTCACGCCTCCAATAAGTACCGTTTTTGGCAGTAAAGCGCGGAGTTTAGATATCCTTTCGACATCCATTTCGAATTTCAGGTCGAAATAATAATCTGCTTCAACCATTAAAAGAGAACTCAGTGAATCCGGCCAGATATACTCAATACCATCTTTTGTACTATTCTTTCCCAGAATTTCCGCTTTTAACTCTTCATCTGCAAGAACTGCGATCAACATGATAAAATATTTTAAAAGACATAAATTTGGTCAATGGAAAAGAAGATCATCGAAACCAAACAAGCACCAGCGCCAATTGGTCCCTATAGCCAAGCTGTTCAGGCAGGAAACCTGCTTTTTGTTTCCGGCCAGGTAGCTATCAACCCGGCAACCGGAAATGTAGAAGCGACAGACATCAAAGCTGAGACAATCCAGGTCATGAAAAATCTCGAAGCTGTATTGACGGAGGCTGGTTACCAGTTTTCAAATGTTGTAAAAACTACCATATTCCTCAGTGACATGAACCTTTTCGGCGCCGTCAACGAGGTCTATGGAAGTTTTTTCAGCAGCAATTTTCCCGCCCGCGAAACTGTAGCAGTAAAAGGCTTACCGAAAAATGTAAATGTTGAAATCAGCGTTATTGCGTCAAACTAGCCGGCGAACCGGTTAAAACTTTCAACTCCTTTCCAACTTTTGTGAAAGCAGCGATAGCCCGGTCAAGGTGTTCCTTCTCATGAGCGGCACTTAACTGAACCCGGATCCTTGCCATGCCTTTTGCAACCACGGGAAAGAAAAAGCCGATAACATAAATGCCTTCTTCAAGCAGTTTTGCAGCAAAGTTTTGTGCAACCACCGCATCGTATAACATGATGGGAACTATCGGGTGATCGCCCGGTTTGATGTCAAAACCTGCTGCGGTCATATTCAGGCGAAAGTATTTTGTGTTTTGCTCCAGCTTGTCTCGAAGCTCTGTTGTTTCGCTCAACAAATCCAGTACGGCAATAGACGCTCCGACTATGCTAGGTGCAAGGGTATTGGAAAAAAGGTAGGGTCTTGAACGCTGGCGAAGTAACTCAATAACTTCCTTCCGGCCACTGGTGAATCCACCTGAAGCGCCACCTAAAGCCTTACCCAATGTGCCGGTAATGATGTCGATCTTTCCCATTACTCCACGATATTCATGGGTTCCCCTCCCGGTTTTTCCTAAAAATCCGCTCGAATGGCATTCGTCAATCATGATTATTGCATCGTATTGTTCTGCCAATACAACAATTTTATCCAACTGGGCGATGGTTCCATCCATACTAAAAGATCCATCTGTGACAATAATCCGGCTCCGGGCTTCCTGGGCTTCTTTTAATCTTGATTCCAGGTCCTCCATATTGTTATGTTCATAGCGGAAACGTTTTGCCTTACAAAGGCGCACTCCATCAATAATTGATGCATGGTTCAGCGAGTCGGAAATGATTGCATCCGGTTCACCAAACAACGGTTCAAACACACCACCATTCGCATCAAAGGCTGCAGCATATAAAATAGTGTCCTCTGTTCCAAGGAAAGCGGAGATCTTCTGCTCCAGCTCCTTATGTATGTCCTGGGTTCCACAGATAAATCTTACGCTACTCATACCATAACCCCGGTAATCGATATATTTTTTTGCAGCTTCCAATACCTTTGGATGAGAAGACAGGCCCAGGTAATTATTTGCACAAAAATTCAAAACCTTCTTACCATTAACAATAATTTCAGCTCCCTGCGGAGATTCTATGATTCTCTCAGTCTTAAATAATCCATTAGACCTGATTTCTTCCAGTTCGGCCGATAGCCTGCTTACCAGATTTTCATTCATAATTTTATCGTGGTTTCGTACGAAGGTAAAAGATTGTTGTCACAGGTTGTTCCTGGCCGTCACACAAAAAACTTTAGTAATAGTGTAACATTCACTGGAAAACCTCGTCATATATTTGAACATCGAAATTTTATGAAAAGGAATTTACTGATACGTTTTATGGTGGTAAGTTTCGTTGCGGTTTGCAGCCTTGTTTTTATCCAGACCGGTATAAACAAGCAAATCGCTGAGGATCAATGTAATGACGAAATACCCTTGACCACAAAAAAAAGGGTTTCAGGTGAATTTATTATCCTGCAATCGGTTACACGTTATCTCACAGCTGGCTACCATTAAAACCTGGAAAACAAAAAATACCTTATGGCTCCCCCGGGAGCCATTTTTTTTAAAAATAGTTCTTCGGTTTTGTAACTTTCGGTCTCATTGTACGTACAACTTATATAACTGCCTCAATAATGCCAGTCAAGCACTGTTTATGACAGAAAAAGAGTATAATCAATGTGTTAACGAATATGCGGACAATGTGTTCCGTTTTATCATGAAAAATCTCCGGCATGAGGAGGACTCGCGTGATGTAGTGCAATCGGCTTTTGAGAAGATGTGGATCAACCGGGCGGATGTGGACAATGCAAAATGTAAAAGTTACCTTTTTACGGTTGCCTATCACCAGATGATAGATCATATCAGGAAGGCAAAAAGAATCACGCTGAAAGATGAATTCAAAGAAGAATCGAGGATTTACGATAAACCGGTTCAGAATACAAAGAAAATACTGGAACAGGCTTTAGGACGATTGCCGGAAACACAGCGATCATTGGTTTTGCTGAAAGATTATGAAGGTTACTCCTATGAAGAGATTGGAAAAATAACGGGACTCAATGAGAGCCAGGTAAAAGTATACCTGCACAGAGCAAGGATCCAGTTAAAGAATTATTTGGTAAGTCCCGAAAATGTAATGTAACATGAACATCAATCGTGATAACTACGAAGAATTTTTTGTTCTCTATATAGATAAAGAACTCAACCCGGCCGAACGTGCTGCAGTTGAAAACTTTGTTAAACAAAACCCTGATCTGGAAAGAGAAATGGAAATGCTTGAGCAAACCATTCTGCCACTGGATGAAATGGAGACATTTGGTAACAAAGATGTTTTATTCAGAAAAGAAAACGAACCGGTAAATGAATTGATCAATGAATTGAATTGTGAAGAGTTTTTTGTTCTGTACGCTGACAATGAACTTAACAATAATCAAAATGCACTTGTAGAAGAATTTATCTATCGCCATCCACAATACCAGGAACATTTCGAACTTATACAACAGGTAAAATTTCAACCTGAAAAACATATTGTGTTTCCGGACAAATCCATACTGTACCGGTCAGAACATGATAATAAAGTAGTACCAATGTTTTCCAGGATGCGTTCCTGGAAAATGGTTGCAGCTGCGGCAGTGCTTTTGATGATTGGTGGCACTCTATGGTATGCTCTAGATAACACAACAGGAACCGGAAATGATTTAAGTGGTGTAGCTTCCAATAATCAATTGCCTTTGAAACCTACCGTTATTGATAGTGTAAAGAAACCTACCGAACAACAGTCAACGCTAACCGACAATAATGCAAAAGAAAGGAAGGAAGTTTTACCGGCCACCATTTCAACAGAAAGCCGGATCAATAAATCCCCGGATTTAGCTTCCACTAATGGCCATGATAAGAAAGACGCATCAAAACCAGCAAAGTTAAATGATGCTGAGTTGAAAAAGCTGGTCGAAAATAGTGGTCAGTCAACCGAAAAAGCATTCGCCCAGACACCATCAAAAAAAGATAACAGCAAAAGTAACATTATCAGCATTCCAAACGTAACACAAGAGAACGCGGGCACGAAGATTGAAGGTTTGAAAAATGAGAGCACGAATAAGAACAATGGTCCTAAAAAAGATGGTTCTGACAAAGCTGATGGATTGAATAAAAACATTGACAAGGGAAATAATTCAATCATTGTTCCGGAAAAACCAAATAAAGATGAAGTGATGGCGATGGTTGAACCGGAAAATAATAATTCAAAAAACAAGGTGGCCATTGGACCTGTAGAACTGAAATCAGATAATGTGTTTACAAGAATGGCTAATGAAAACGACGAAGAATTCGAACAATCAAATAAGAAAAATAAAATGCGTGGTATTTTTAGAAAAGTAACCCGCGTCTTCGACAAAGCTACGAACAGGGAACCCTCAGAAAACAGACGAGATGTTCGCATAGCAAGCTTTTCCATCGGTCTCAAATAAATTCAAAAAACATAGTAAAAAGACAAACATGAAAAGGATAATTATACTCCTGACCGGGATAACTATGGGTATATCAGGCATAGCTCAGACCGATTCCACTACGAAAACGCCTGATACCATTAAGATTGGCACAATGATCATTGTGAAAACACCTGGGGACGAACCCGGCGATAAAGAAAAAACCCGGATCTATCACAGGAAAGAATATAAGCCTTCTGCGGTCAGCACAAACTGGCTGGTACTTGATCTCGGCTTTGCCAACTACGATGATAAAACTGATTATGCCGCTTCTTTTGCCAGCGGGTTTACAGGCGCCGGTGTAGGTAAAGATCAATTGAAACTTCGCACTGGTAAATCCGTCAACGTTAATATCTGGCTATTCATGCAAAGATTAAACATGGTAAAAAATGTTGTGAATCTGAAATATGGTCTCGGACTTGAATTGAACAACTATCGTTATAGTGAACCTGTGCTTTTTGAAACAAGTCCGACACAAATCGTGATCGACA
Source organism: Flavitalea sp. (assembly GCF_035489435.1). NCBI lineage: Bacteria > Pseudomonadati > Bacteroidota > Chitinophagia > Chitinophagales > Chitinophagaceae > Flavitalea > Flavitalea sp. The sequence continues at coordinate 31,649 of NZ_DATHKG010000051.1, read as the reverse complement.
ACAGCACAAACTATTCGAAGAATAAACTCGCAGCAGACTATGTTACCATTCCAATGATGTTAAACTTCAACTTCACACCAAACAAACGTCGCGGCTTTGGTTTAAGTGTGGGTGCAAGCGCAGGATACCTGTACTCAAGTCGTCAAAAAACCATCACAGATTTAGAAGGCAAGGAAAAGCTTCGTAACGATTTCGATCTTCGCAAATGGAAAATTTCTTATATCGGGGAATTGCAACTCGGACCAGTAACTCTTTATGGTTCCCTGGCAAGCGAAAGTATGTTTGAAAAAGGCCTGGATCAAACACCATATAACTTCGGACTCAGGCTTTCCAGCTGGCATTAAACATCAGAATAAATTCAGAATAAAATGCTGAACAGGATTCTGAATAAATATGAGCGCCTGTATGAAGAATGTAGAAAAATAATTGAGATTTCAAATAGCTCAACTCCCAAAACAGAAGAAAATCATAATTAAATAAAGAAATCACAAAAAAAAGTGCGTCTGTTGACGTGCTTTTTTATTTTTGAAGAGTCTGTTAAAACTTATCCCCTTTAAAAATAAAGAAACCATAGAAACGTTTCTTCTTTAACCCACAAAATTCGATAAGCCGTGTTAAATAATAATCTATCACTAAATTTTTAAACTATCGCCTGGTCTTTACTTAAACCATGGTTATTATGAAACGCAAACTTCTTTTCGCCATCCCGGTCATTGTGGGGATTTCTTTGGGTGCCTTCAGATCTGTTGAACAACGTTTAATTAAGAAAAGACTTTTTCGGAACGGACCGACGGGTACGGTATACCTTGTTGTAGACAAGACGGACTATGAACTGAAAGTATATGATGACGAAGGTTGGTACGCAACTTACCCCGTTGTATTTGGAAATAAGAACCCTGCCGATAAGATGATGGAAGGTGATCGTAAAACCCCCGAAGGCAATTTCAAAATCATCTCTAAAAGAAGACATGAGAAATGGCATAAAATGCTGATGCTTGATTATCCTAATAAAGACAGCTGGGCAAAATTCAATGAACGTAAGGCGAAAGGCATGATACCAAAAGGCTCAAAAATTGGTGGGGGCATTGCTATTCACGGTACCTGGCCCAACGATAATATTGTGGTGGATGATTTTACAAACTGGACAAACGGTTGTATCGCTTTAAAAAACGACGACCTTGACGAGCTGGAAGGTTTTCTGCCCGTAGGCACACAGGTTTCTATCCAAAGATAAGATAAGCGATTAAGGATCAACGTCTTATTCCCCGAATTTTATACTATACAGTAAGTGTTAACTCTTTGGCCCCCGCTTGCACCGGGGGCTAACTTATTGTATCTTTCCGGCAGGCCAAGGAACGAAAATTCAACAGAACGAAAGTTTAGATGCTGAATTCAGCGGCCCTATTAATCCGGAGACAAATAAAACCATACTGCATTGTAATTGAAAACGGCAATGCACCGTCTCTCTATGAAAACCCCACAAATTCCAGCCAGTGGGGTTTTTCATGTATTATAGCTTTGTTTTATAGCTTTGTTTTATAGCTTTATTTTTCATGTATAATAGCTATTTCGATAATGGCGATAAAGCTCCCATTCTAAACTCCTGGATTAATGCCGGGTTCTCGGGTGACAAGGTAAAATACACCGGGATCGTACCATTTTCAGCGTTAATGATAAACTGCCCTCTTAGTTGGTTCCCGGCACGTACAGGACTAACCGAAGTAATTTTTCCCGCAGCCTTATAAGCGAGCCGGCTGTATTTAAGCAGCGAATCTACCGGGTTATCAGGAAAAAAATTTTCCGCGAAGATGCCGCTTGCAGCTGCGTTTTGCCAATCCGGGAAAAGCGCTACCAGTTCATTTTTTCGTTGTTCCAGGATGTCGGAAGCGGGCAAAATACGTCGCTGAAGCCCAGCCCTTTTTACTAATGTGTCGAGAATATGAGGATTGATTCGTGCTGCGCCTGCATAGGTCCGGTTAGCCAGGGTAATGATGCCGATTCCATAATCAGGCATTATTCCCCAATGAGAGCCAAAACCCGGAAGACCGCCGCTATGGCTGATTACCGTTTTGCCTTCGCAGTCCTGCATCCATCTAAGTCCATAACAATAAGCTGTGACAACAGGGCAATTCCGGCCATCTGCGTAACGGTATTGCAAATTCATGGCGTCAAATCTCCAGGGATGATGCATCTCGCGCAGAGAACTTCTTCTCATGATCCCTGATTCCGGGAGATTTGAGGCTGGCCAGGCTTCCAGGTGAACAGCCAGGTATTTGGAAAACTCATCAACCGAACTGATCAGCGCACCCATAGCCCCCCAGGATCCGTCAGGCTGATCATGTAGCAACTCTTCTTCATTCCATTTTTCATTTAGCCAACGGTAACCATGCGCTAGTTGCGGGGGCGGAATATTGGCATATTCATAACCCGAGTTTTTCATTCCCAGCGGCACAAAAATCTCATCATGAATATATTGCTGGTAAGGCCTGCCCGAAACCACTGACACAATCTTGCCGAGTAATGCAAAACCGAGATTACTGTACTCATAACTCACTCCGGGTGGGTTCGAAAATGTAATTTTTTTGTTCATGAGATCAGTCAAATCCTTATCAGTATCGGCTAGCTGCCGGTCACCCCAAGGGTTGTCTTCGGGGAAACCGGCGCTATGGGTGAGCAAATGCCGGATCGTGATTTCAGGCGCATCAGCTGTAGCATATTGTTGAAGGTCCAGGGCCGGGACATATTTTGCAGCCTTATCTTCCAGCGATAGCTTCCCTTCATCGCGCAGTTTCAGGATAGCCATTGCCGTTACACTTTTACTCATCGAAGCTACCCGGAACATGGTGGATGAGGTGACCGGTATCTTTTTGCTGATATCCGAAAAACCAAAATTTGCGGTATGAACCAATTTTCCATCTACAACAATGCCATAAGCCAATCCTGGTATATGATTTTCTTCAATAAATTTTGTTAGCATACTGTCCGCTGCAGGATATGCATTTTTAAGTTTTTCTAACCTAGCCTTATCCTCAAAATAAGCCGCTTTGTAGTTCATATTGCTGCGCGGAGCTTTACTTACCGGCACTTGTGAATTCGGATTATTGCAGTAAGCAAAACCAACTGCGCCAACCAGGGTAATACCCGTCCACTTGATTATGGGGAAGGAAGGACCGGCTTTCAGGACTATAACGATCTTAGACTTAATACCGATAAGAGTCATCAGCAAACTGTTTTAATATTGTTTGTATCAATAATTTCTCGCTCTGCCCGGTTATTTTTCTCTTGTCAAAAAGTACATAGCTCCCTATAAACTATGGGTGATATTAGAAATCATAATTTACCTTCTGCAATTACTTTTACAACTCCCGGATCAAGCAGGGTGGAAGTATCACCCAGGTTTTCTGTTTCTCCTTCGGCAATCTTCCTCAGTATCCTTCGCATTATTTTACCGCTTCTTGTTTTTGGCAGGCCGGTTACAAACTGAATTTTGTCTGGCCTGGCGATAGGTCCGATTATCCTGGTGACTGTGAGGGAGATATCTTTTTTTGTGAGTTCCGCATCATTGTGCAGGTCGTTGAAAATAACAAATGCGTAAATACCCTGCCCTTTAACGTTATGAGGGTAACCGACTACTGCGCTTTCAACAACCCCGGCGTGCATATTAATAGCATTTTCAACTTCGGCTGTACCAATACGGTGGCCACTCACGTTCAAAACATCATCTACACGGCCTGTTATCCGGTAAAAACCATTTTCATCCCGAAGGCAACCATCTCCGGTGAAATAGAGGTTCTCATAAGATGAGAAATAATTCAAACGGCATCTTTCATGATCTCCATAGGTTGTTCGCAATATACCTGGCCATGGGAAGCGGATGCAAAGATTGCCGCTTACATTATTTCCTTCCAGCACTTTCCCATTCTCATCTACCAGGACTGGCTGAATACCTGGTAATGGCAAGGTTGCAAATGTCGGTTTCGCCGGGGTTACACCAGCGATATTTGAGATCAGTATCCCGGCAGTTTCAGTCTGCCACCAGGTATCTACAATCGGACTTTGTTTTTTACCAATGTTTTCATCGTACCAATGCCAGGCTTCTTCATTGATGGGTTCTCCAACTGTTCCCAATACTTTTAGTGAACTGAGATCATGACCTTTGAGGGGTTCAAGTCCGAAGCCCATCAGTGACCGGATAGCGGTTGGAGCAGTGTATAGGATATTCACCTTGAATTTATCGATGATCTGCCAGAACCGGCCTGCATCGGGCCAGGTTGGGATCCCTTCGAACATCAAAGAAGTAGCGCCGGCACTCAGCGGTCCATAAACGATATAACTATGACCGGTGATCCACCCAATATCCGCTGTACAGAAATGAATATCCCCGGGTTTGTACTGGAACACGTTTACAAAAGTGTAGTTGGTATAAACCATGAAACCTCCGCAGGTATGAACAACGCCTTTCGGTTTGCCGGTAGAGCCAGAGGTATATAAAATAAACAACATATCCTCGGCATCCATCTCCTCGGCAGGACAATCGGGATTGCCCTGTGTTTCAACTTTTCTGATTTCATCTTCCCACCAAACATCACGTCCTTTGATCATGCTGACCGGTGTTCGTGTTCGGGTGAGAACAATCACTTTTTTAACAAATTTGCATTGAACCAGGGCATCGTCTATTACGCCTTTCAGGGGGATCTCTTTATTGCCCCTGAATGCACCATCGCAGGTTATTACGAATTCAGCCTGGGCATCCTGCAATCTGTCTGCAATACTCTGGGCACTAAAACCGCCAAAAATCACTGAATGGACCGCGCCAATCCTGGCACAGGCAAGAACGGCTATCGCGAGCTCCGGAACCATTCCCATATAAATACAAACACGGTCGCCTTTTTTTGCGCCGATATTTTTTAAAACATTTGAAAACTGGACTACTTTATTAAAAAGCTCGCGGTAGGTCAGCATCCGGTAATGTTCTGCCGGATCATTAGGCTCCCAAAGGATTGCAGGAGTATCTGCTTTTTCGGCCAGATGACGGTCAAGGCAATTTTCAGTGATATTTAGTTTACCCCCTGCGAACCATTTGATATCGGGAGTTGTAAAGTTCCATTGGAGGACTTTATCCCATGGTTTGCGCCATTTAAAGGTTGAAGCGATCTCACCCCAGAACCCTTCCGGATCGTTTACACTTTTTTCGTAGGCGTTTTGGTAGTCTTCCGGAGTTTTTAACTGATAAGAATAAGACATAACTGGTTTCAGATTTTCATATTAAAGCCCTACTCCACAAGGAGTAACATCAGGCGGTAAATTAGCCCAATAAAAAATATCAGCAAAAATGTGACAGGTATTGAGAAAAAATGTGACAGGTATTAAGAGTAAATGACGTCTTAGTCTGGGGGTGTGTAATTGATAGCTTTGAAGATGATAAGCGTTTTTATTGAAAAATTATTAAAAAAATGTTAACGGATTCCTTTTCCGTTCTTTGAAGACTATATTTGCAGCGATGATATCACAGAAAAATAAATATCAGAATAATTCATTAGGCAGGTCGCTTCTTGCTGTGGTGATGATATTTCTGTTACTTTTTCTGACGACAGCTAATTTTTTCTTCTTCTCAGTAGATTCGAAATCGTCATATTCCCTTATGTCCAACCAGGATGATGAATCCGAGGCGTTTCCTTGTTCACCATCAGGGCCAGACGAAAAAGCACCGGGCGGACCAGTTTCGTTTTCAGAAGAATACATCCACGGTCATCTTGAAATCAGTGATTTTTTACTCAGTAACCGATTGTTCAAACACCTGATCACAGCATCAGAAAAAATTGAACTTATCCATTTCGAGTTACTTTCTCCTCCTCCCGAATGTTAGTTCTCTATTAAGGATTTGTGTGCCCATACATTGAGCACATTGAATGACTATTTTACAATTGCACATAGTGATCACATTGCATAAGCTTTAAGCAAACCTTAAACCCGCAGGGTTATTATTACCATTTCATAATTCATAACTCATAATTCATAACTCTCTTACGCTATGTCTAACCAAGCAAAAAATTATTTACGTTCATTTGGATCCGATTTCCCGGCTTCCGTAGTAGTGTTTCTTGTAGCACTGCCTTTATGCCTTGGAATTGCGCTGGGCTCAGGCGCACCATTATTTTCCGGTCTAATAGCCGGTATTGTGGGTGGGATAGTAGTAGGGTCATTAAGTGGCTCTCAGTTAAGCGTAAGTGGACCGGCCGCCGGGCTCACCGCCATCGTGGCTATAGCAATAATAAAACTTGAAGCTTACGAAGTCTTCCTGCTTGCTGTAGTAATCGGTGGTATCATTCAATTGCTGCTTGGCTTTCTGAAGGCGGGTATATTAGGAGATTATATCCCCTCAAACGTAATCAAAGGGATGCTGGCTGCTATTGGTTTGATCCTCATATTGAAACAGATCCCGCATTTTGTAGGTTACGAATCAGATTTTCAGGGCGATGAATCTTTTGAACAGAAAGACGGAAAGAATACTTTTTCTGAACTCTACTTTTCAATCAAAAACCTTTTGCCTGTGGCGCTTATTATAGGTGTCGTCTGCCTGGGGATACAGATATTGTGGGATAAGTTACTTGTAAAAAAATTAAAATTTCTGAAGCAGGTTCCATCTCCCCTGATCGTAGTTATTGCCGGAACGCTGATCAACGAGTATCTGAAAGTATCAAAGCCGGAGATTGCTCTTACTGCCGCGCACCTGGTAAATATTCCGATGGCCGAGTCGCCGAAAGAGTTTTTTTCGTTTTTTACCTTCCCTGATTTTAGTCATCTTGGAAATTTTACAATCTGGACAACGGCGCTTACTCTTGCCATTGTTGCCAGTCTTGAAACACTGTTGAACGTGGAAGCATCTGATGAGCTTGATCCGCTTCAACGTGTTACTCCAACAAACAGGGAATTAAAAGCGCAGGGAGTGGGAAACATTATTTCCGGTTTGATTGGTGGATTACCCATCACTTCAGTGATTGTAAGAACCTCAGCCAATGTTAATGCCGGCGCAAAAACAAAGTCATCTACCATCATGCATGGTTTGTTATTATTGTTATGCGTGGCGTTAATCCCCGCTTTATTAAACCGGATCCCGTATTCTTCGCTTGCAGCTATCCTGATTTACACCGGATATAAACTCACAAAGGTTACATTGTATGCTGAATATTTCAGGAGAGGCTGGGATCAGTTTGTACCATTTGTGGTTACTGTACTTGCTATCCTGTTTACAGATCTGCTGATAGGAATTCTGATAGGTTGTTGCGTCGGATTATTTTTTGTTATGAGAAGCAATTTCAAATCAGCAGTCTTTGTGGTTAATGACAACAAAAATTATCTTTTCCGATTGAGGAAAGATGTGTCTTTTCTTAATAAACCAATTATTAAAAACAAACTCGAACAGGTTCCCGAGGAGTCTTTCGTTTTAATTGATGCTGCAAGGGCAGATTTTATAGACAAAGATGTAATTGAGGTGATAGAAGATTTTATGAAGCGTGCCCACCTGAAAAACATTAAAGTGGAACTTAAAAAAAGTGCTCATAAAGAACAGGGTTTCGGAGATCCGAAATTCGCTTCGGCCTCATCGAAACATTGATTGCTATAACAAGCCCGATTTAGTCGTTGATCGAATCCTTCTGCCAAAGTTGTACTGAGGCGATAAACTTAAAAAATGAACAGATGAAATCTTTTGAGAAATTACTACTTGAAAACAAAGCATGGGCAGCCGAAAAAGTAGAAGAAGACCCAAAGTTTTTTGAAAGGCTTGCGCATATACAGACACCTGAATTTTTATGGATAGGTTGCAGCGACAGCCGTGTTCCTGCAAACGAGGTAACCGGGACTGATCCCGGTGAAATCTTCGTTCATCGTAATATTGCCAACCTGGTTGTTGAAGATGACCTCAATGTTCTCTCTGTAGTTGAGTATGCCGTTACTCACCTGAAAGTTGAACATGTAATTGTATGTGGCCACTATGGATGCGGTGGTATCAAGGCTGCAATGGGTGATCAAAGCTTGGGCATCCTTGACAAATGGCTGGTGAATATCAAAAGGGTTTACCAGCAACATTTCGAAGAGGTCAATTCTTTGCCGACGCAGGAAGAGCGCGCAGATCTGCTAACTGAATTCAATGTAAAGCAACAGGTGATCAATTTGTCAAAAACAGATACTATAAAACGAGCCTGGGAATCCGGACATCGCGTGAATATTCACGGCTGGTGTTATGGATTGAAAGATGGCATCCTAAACAAAATATTACATATTGCACCCCCTAAAGTAGATGAGAAATATGTGATCGTTTAGCCTGAACTATTTGGCTTTTTGCCATAACATCTATTTACTATGAAAAGCTCCTGTAACCGGTACCTTCCGGGCAGGGGCTTTTTTATTTATTCAGATGATCCGGTTATTTATCATATGTTACGGCAGCCCTGAGTTCATGAAAATTTTATGGGAGCAGCACCCGGTAAAAACTTTACTTATATTCGGTGCTATAAAAACGCAAGGCTGCTTATGAATTCACCAACCCAGGGGATTTGGAAAGTTATTACTGCTTCATCGGTTGGAACTCTGATCGAATGGTACGATTTTTACATATTTGGCAGTCTCTCAACGATCATCGCACAAAAATTTTTTCCTGACACCAACCCGACTGCCGCACTTTTATCAACCCTGGCAACCTTTGCGGCAGGATTTATTGTTCGTCCGTTTGGTGCATTATTTTTTGGCCGGCTGGGTGATATCATTGGAAGAAAATATACCTTCCTGCTAACACTTGTGTTGATGGGTGGGTCTACATTCCTGATAGGTTGTGTGCCAACCTATGCAAGTATCGGAGCGCTTGCGCCTATATTGGTGCTTTTATTAAGGTTATTGCAGGGGCTTGCATTAGGAGGGGAATATGGAGGCGCAGCTACCTATGTGGCGGAACACGCACCAGTCAACAGACGCGGCTTTTATACCAGCTGGATACAAACTACAGCCACTCTCGGCCTTTTCATATCCCTCGGGGTTATCCTCTCAATCAGAAGACTGGTAGGGGTGGAAGAATTTACAAATGGAAACGGCTGGAGATACCCGTTCCTGCTATCCATCATACTGGTAATTGTTTCCATATTTATCCGCCTTCGGATGAACGAGTCGCCCTTGTTCAGTAAACTCAAAAAAGCCGGCAAAACTTCGTCTAACCCGCTGAAAGAAAGTTTTGGTAATAAGACGAACTTCAAAATGGTGCTGCTGGCCTTGTTTGGTGCGACTATGGGTCAGGGTGTAATCTGGTATACCAGCCAGTTTTATGCACAAAATTTCATCCTCACCAAATGCCTTGTTGAATACGAACAGGCAAATTCAATTATACTCATTGCACTTCTGATCTCAACCCCGTTTTTTGTTTTATTTGGTTCCTTGTCTGACAAGATCGGTCGCAAGCATATCATTCTTACCGGTATGTTGCTTGGCATTATATCCTACCATTACATCTTCCAGGAACTGTACAATATTGCTGATGTAAGGGCCAAAACTGTTCAGCCTGAAAAGGAGCTGGTACAGAATTCAAGATCCCTCAGTGCCGGCAAAGAATATATCCAATTGAAAACGGTGACGCAATATTATACCGACGGTTCACTGATGAGAACCTCGAGCAGGCTGAGCACCCATAGCGCGATAAAGCTGCCGCCACCTAAACAGGAAATAGTTCTGGGTGAATCTGCGAAGTGGAAAATGATTGGGTGGATCGCTCTTATGGTGATTTTTGTTACTATGGTTTACGGACCCATTGCTGCCTTTCTTGTAGAGCTCTTTCCAACCCGCATCAGGTATACTTCCATGTCCCTGCCCTACCACATTGGCAATGGCGTATTCGGTGGATTAGTGCCTTTTATTGCTACACTCATTACAACCATCCCGGGAAGCAATCATCTTTCGGGTCTTTGGTACCCGGTCGGGGTTGCGATACTAAGTTTTATTATCGGCGCATTATACCTGACCAACCGGATAGATAAAAATGTAACTGATTAAAAAACTGAAAATGAAACTACTGAAACGATACCTGGGAATTTTATGGATCCTGCTCGGACCGGTCATTATCATCGTCCTTATCAAAGCTGCTGTTTTTAATATCAGCTCCGGCGGCACAGGTGATATCAATAAACCCATTCCCTGGATAATAGTGATTGCCATATTCACCCCGATTGCTATCGGGCTGTCAATCTTCGGATGGTATGCCTGGAAAGGCGAATTTGATGTTATCGAAGATCATTCATGATACCATCACCCGATGCGCTACAGTATTGATCATTAATCACTAGTTTTGTCAGATGTCTATTGAAGTAACCAATCTTTCCAAATTGTATGGCGGACAGAAAGCGGTCGACGCAATCTCTTTTCGTGTAGACAAGGGTGAGATCGTCGGCTTTCTTGGACCGAATGGTGCTGGCAAATCAACGACGATGAAGATCATCACCGGCTTCCTGAAACAGGATGGCGGTGACGCAATAGTTTGTGGATTGAATGTAAAAGACAAACCGCTTGAAACAAAAAGCCGGATTGGATACCTGCCCGAGGCGAATCCACTTTATTACGAAATGTATGTGCGGGAATACCTGGATTTTATAGCAGACATCCACCAGGTTGACAATAAAAAACAACGGATTGAAGAAGTGATTTTAATGGTTGGATTAAGCGTAGAGAGTAAAAAGAAACTTGGGCAACTTTCGAAAGGGTATAAACAACGTGTGGGTCTTGCAGCGGCGCTGATCCATGACCCCGAAGTCCTGATTCTCGATGAACCTACCACCGGTCTCGATCCAAACCAGATTCTTGAGATCCGTGAAGTGATCAGGAAACTCGGGCAACACAAAACAGTTTTATTTTCTTCGCATATACTACAGGAAGTTGAAGCGGTTTGTGATCGTGTAGTGATTATCAACAAAGGCAAACTTGTTGCGAACGATACCATATCTGCCCTGCGTGGAAATATGGAACAAGCCAAACATATAAGAGTAACTTTCCAGGAAAAAATCAATGCCGGCTTGCTAAACGGATTGCCATCAGCTACCGGTGTCCGTTCAATTGATGAATACAATTGGGAACTTCAAACCAGTTCACCGGACAACCTCCGCAAACAATTGATGGAACTATCTTTGAAAGAAAATCTGAATATAGTTTCTTTGCAGAGCGGTGAGCAGAGTCTCGAGGAATTATTCAGAGAACTAACGAAGTAATAAAAGAAATAACGAAAACAGACACAAACAGGAACACAACAATCAGACAAATATAAACAAGTAATACAATGAGTTACATTTCCGAGATTCATGCGAGACAAATTTTAGACAGCCGTGGAAATCCAACGATCGAAGTTGATATCCTTACAGATGAAGGTGCGCTTGGACGCGCAGCAGTGCCAAGCGGTGCAAGTACTGGTATTCATGAAGCGGTTGAATTGCGTGATGGCGACAAAAAGGTTTATGTTGGTAAAGGTGTATTGAAAGCAGTTAAAAATGTAAATACCCTTATTGCAGAAAAACTGCTAGGTTTTGATGTGGCAGACCAGGCAGGGCTTGACCAGGCGCTGATTGATCTTGATGGAACGGAGAACAAATCTCATCTCGGAGCAAATGCAACTTTGGCCGTAAGTATGGCTGTTGCAAAAGCTGCTGCTGCAGAATCAGGCTTACCATTGTTCCGTTATATAGGCGGCACCAATTCAAGGACTTTGCCAATACCAATGATGAACATCCTGAACGGTGGCGCTCATGCTGATAATAAAATAGATTTCCAGGAATTTATGGTTATGCCGGTCGGAGCTACCAGCTTCAGCGAAGGTTTACGTTGGGGTGTAGAAATCTTTCATGCATTGAAAACAGTGTTGAAGAAAAAAGGATTCAGTACAAATGTGGGAGATGAAGGTGGATTTGCACCAAATATCCAAAGTAACGAAGAAGCAATCGAAATAGTTTTAACTGCTATTACTGCTGCCGGTTTTGAAGCAGGTTCACAAATCATGATTGCGATGGATGCAGCAAACTCTGAACTTTGGGATAGCAAAAAGAAAAAATACGTTTTCCATAAAAGTGATGGCAAGGAATTGACAAGTGAAGAACTGGTAAAATATTGGGAAAGCTGGGTGAATAAATATCCAATCTGTTCTATTGAAGATGGTATGGCTGAGGATGATTGGGATGGATGGAAATTACTGACCGAAACAGTCGGAAAAAAATGCCAGCTTGTTGGTGACGATTTATTTGTTACAAACGTAACCCGTCTGCAACAAGGGCTTGACCGTGATATTGCGAATGCATTACTTGTTAAAGTTAATCAGATCGGAACTATCACAGAAACGATCAATGCAGTAACACTTGCTCAAACTAATGGATATAACACCATCATGAGTCATCGCAGCGGTGAAACAGAAGATACAACCATTGCTGATCTGGCAGTAGCATTAAACTGTGGCCAGATTAAAACCGGATCTGCTTCAAGAACTGATCGTATTGCAAAATATAATCAATTGATCCGCATTGAAGAGTCCCTGGGCAACAACGGAATTTACCCTGCCGGAAAAATTAAGTTCGGCAAGTAAAATCAATATTATTTTAATAATCGGTTACTGATCGGTGTTAGCGCACCAGCCGCGGCCACTGATCAGTAACTTTTTAAATTGTGCCATGAAACTGATTCAACAACTTCCCGCCTGGCTGAGAAATAAGTACTTCCTTACCGTAGTGGTTTTCGCGGCCTGGTTGCTATTTTTTGATGACAGGGATATTGTAACCCAGTTCAGGCATAACCGCGAGTTAAACCAGCTTGAACAGAGCCGCAACTACTACCTCGAAGAAATCCGCACCACTTCTGCCGAACTGGAAAAACTTAAGTCAGACCCGGCTACCCTTGAAAAGTATGCCAGGGAAAAGTACCGGATGAAAAAAGACGATGAAGATCTCTTTATCATAGCGGAATAAATTTCCAGTCATTAGTAACATTCCTATTCCCCTTCCGGCAATCATTTGTTATCTTACCTGCCGGCGCCCATTACAGACCGATTCCCCCAATCCCTAATCCCATTGAAAATCAGAGAAATCTGAATCCCATGCAATAAGCGACTTCTTTAATCGTTTTTGTATACGGACGGACACCCGAAACTGACTATTTCGGATTTTTTTGGACATAAATGGATTTGCACATGTATTTACTCTTTACACCAGAGGAACTTATACAGTATCTGTATAAAGAAACCTCTCAGGAAAAAACTATTGCTATAGAAGCAGCACTGCGTGAAGACTGGACCCTTCGCGAAAAGCTGGAAGTTTTAAAAGCATCTACTCAGAAATTAGAAACCATTCTCGAATCACCAAGGGCAGAAGTAATAATGAATATTATGAACTACGCCCGAAATACTGAAGTGAATTCGGTTCCCTGAACATTGATTTAGGCTCATCTTCCTGTATTTTCGCAGTCATTTATTGATGACACGAAAAGAACGTTACAAAGTCGTAATAGACTTTTTCCAGCAGCATGCGCCCGACGCAGAGACTGAACTGATCTATGATAGTCCTTACCAGTTACTGGTGGCGGTTATTTTATCAGCCCAGTGCACAGACAAACGCGTAAACCTGACTACTCCTGCAATATTCGAGCGATATCCAGACCCTGATGCACTCTCAAAGGCTACGATAGAGGAACTATTTCCGCTTATCAGGAGCATCTCATATCCAAATAACAAGACCAAACACCTGATCGGAATGGCCCGGATGCTTATGGACCAGTTCAACGGCGAGGTGCCCCTTTCGGTGGAGGAACTTGTAAAGCTCCCCGGTGTCGGCAGAAAAACGGCCAATGTTATCACTTCGGTTATTGATCAACAACCAAATATGGCTGTTGACACCCATGTTTTCAGGGTTTCCGCAAGACTTGGTCTGACTGTTGGCGCAAAAACCCCGCTTGCCGCCGAAAAACAGTTAGTCAGTAATCTCCCGAAAGAATTAATCCATAAAGCCCATCACTGGCTAATTCTCCATGGCCGGTACGTCTGCCTGGCCCGCAATCCTAAATGCGGAGAATGCGGCCTGCGGAATATTTGCGTTTATTACCGCCGGGTTGTTATCAGCGCCAGATCGGCTTTTTAGGTCGATCTACTATCGCTCATCCTATTACCGGGACTCAAATCAAGGCCCCCGAAAAAAGTAACCAACCGCCCATCATAGGGTATATTAAAATCTCTGATCATTTTTTAATTTTGTAGAATATTTGGAACGGTGAGCCGTCAATCATTTATAAAAACCGGCATGTGATGGAATGTAATTGTACAAACTTTAATTCAGTCTTTTCTTTTCGACCTCTTATAAACACCTGGACAGAGCTTGCTCAAAATGGAAGGGAAGGTTCGAGACAACTTTACAGCGAGCTGCTTGAGAAAGTCAGCCGGGTTCCGGAGCTTTTGCTGCCGATAACAGACGAGAGTGTTATCGAAAAAAACCGGAATCTCATAGAGCAGATGATGGCGACCATTTTTCCTGTTACCTTATCTGACAAGGAGGACGTATATGGTACACTCATCCCTTTTAAGCTTAAGGTGATCTACGGTTCTGAAAGATTCAGGAAACTTTTCCTGGGCAGTGCGGATAACCGGATCATTATGCCTGATATCCACAATCCGAATTCTTTGGAAAAGGAGAAACTGATAGGAGCATATCAACTGATCCTTTCCCGGCTGTATAATGTTCCTATACCTGATATTATGACAACTGTTCACTCTTACAGTTGTCCTAACACCACATTAGACAGGTACATGGAACTTGAGATTGATACCAGGTTTGTGAACGTTACCTATAAAGGTGACCTTCCTCCGTTGTCGGCAGAGTGCCTGAACGGATGGATGAATGGCTACGAGATCCCGGATATTCCAGGTATCCAGCAGGCCTTTACGCTTGAAAACTTCGAGTTTGAAGGAATGGTGATCTTTAACCTGAAAGATGTTACGGAACGTGAAGTGTATAATATTATCCGGAACAGGCTTCTCCAGATCGATAATTTTTCAGATGCGACCATTTTTAGTGAACTCCAGCGGCAGATCCAGAACCTGGTTAGTGTACCCGGTGCTCAAACCGCCATCAAGCCGTTTTACCGGGTAAATGATCACCTGGTAATTTCCGAATTGTATTCTAATACAACTGTACCTAAGGAAGTAATGCCTGCCCCGGAGAAAGTAAATGAGCTATACAATGTTGTCGTGGATGCATTCAAAGACGCCCAGGGTCCGAGAGTAATTCCATTTATCACCCAGGCTCTTATAAATAAGTATCCTTTCCTGGATTCAGTGGTGAAGATGGGCTACAAAAGTGCTATCATGTGCCCCTTGTTTACCTCATCAAAGGTGATGATAGGGATGGTTATGATTATGTCTGAGAAAGAAAACCAATTCACCTGGAAACATGTAGCCAAACTTGAGCCGGCGATTCCTTTATTCAAACTTGCGCTTGAAAAAACCCAGCAGGACCTGGATCACCAGGTTGACAGGGTGATAAAAGACCAATTCACCGCAGTTCAGGATGCTGTTGAATGGAGATTTACAGAAACAGCACTAAATTATCTTATCAGTAAACACCGGGGCGAACAGACCAAGATTGACCCAATCACATTCAATCATGTATATCCATTATATGGTGCAATTGATATCCGTAATTCTTCTGTTGAAAGAAATCTCTCAATCCAGCAGGATATGCTTGAACAACTGAAGCTCGCACAAAATATCATCAAGCTTGCAAAACAACAAACATCGTTTCCACTTCTTGACGAAATATTATTTAAGCTGAAGAAGTATATACATGCTGTTAACAACATACTTTTCGCAGATGAAGAAATCGCTATTCATCATTTTTTGAAAACAGAGATTGTAAATATGTTTACTCATATTCAGTCAATCATACCTTCATTGGATAGTGAAGTCAAAGTTTATCTTGCTGCTATTGACTCACCGGTTGAAATGCTTTACAATCACCGTAAGTCATATGAAGAGAGCATAACCACCATTAATAATGAAGTAGCCAGGTTTATAGATGAAGAACAGAAGGCAGCACAAAAGATATTTCCACATTACTTCGAACGTTTTGTAACAGACGGAGTTGATTTCAATATTTATATCGGGCAATCAATAACCCCTGATAAAAAATTCGATTTTTTCTACCTGAAAAATCTGAAGATCTGGCAATTGAATACACTGGCTAAAGCCGCGATACTAACAAATAAATTAGAGAAGAAACTGAAAGTGCGTTTGCAAACATCACAGCTGATCCTTGCACATAGTCAGCCTATTTCTATAAGCTTCAGAACAGCCGAAAGGAAATTTGATGTGGATGGCGCTTACAATATAAGATACGAGATCATCAAAAAGCGGATAGATAAGGTTCATATCAAGGATACAAATGAAAGGTTGACTCAGCCCGGTATGCTGGCTATTGTTTACTCACAGACCCATGAAGCCAATGAATATCTAGAGTATATAGATTTTCTTCAAAACCAGGGTTTACTGACCGGCGAAGTTGAGAAGTTCGACCTGGAAGATTTACAGGGAGTCAGCGGTATGCGTGGACTAAGAGTTGGGATCAACTTCAATGAAGATATTGCTGAAAACCAGCAGTCAAAAACCGCGGGTAGCCTGATCAATTAACAAGGTCTCTAATAAGATCTCCCGGTATCTGTTTTGACCGGCTTAACTGTATCAGAATCGGGTTTCGGTTTATTCAGCCGGGTAATATTGCGCCTGGCTGCTTCACGCCTGGTTGCTTCACGTTTCAGCAAATTATTTTTTACCAAATCACGTTTGATGGAATCACGTTTGATGGAATCAGGTTTACCTGAATTCAGTCCGGCGGAATCTGGTTTCGTGGTGTCAGGTGACATTATCTCCTGCGCAGGTTTCGCAGCAGGAAACTTCCATACCCATCTTGCAAGGTAAAAGCAGGATAATAAAAACATCAGTATCTCAAGAGCAATAAGCGATTTCAACAATAGCTGTGACGGGGGTTTGCGGCCATCCCCAAAAGATGAATTTTGTTCCTGCATTGCAATTGCCAGTTGAATCAGCCAGGCAACAACGATTGAAACCAGGAAGAAAACAATTGCAAGTTTGATATTGATGATGTTTTTTTCTCCAACACCTTTGGAAACAAGTACACCAACACAGCCCGAAGCGGAAAACAGGCTGATACCGCTGATCCACTTACTCCATTCAACAAGTCCCTGGTTACCCTGGTATGATTTATTTTCGTTCATACATGCTCATATATTTCGTTCATACATGCTCATACATATTAACAATATACGCAATTAATGAATGGCGGTAAAATCAAGTGAACGGATCCAGGCTGTTTGTCAAAACTGAAAACCCAGGGTAACGAAGGGCAGACCGCCATCAGAAGAAAATCCATAACAAGCGGCTATAACATAACGTTTGCCGGGAGCAAGCCATAATCCACCTCCATAACCGTTGTGCCATCTGCCGGACTTTTCATCCTTCACCCATACGCGGCCTAAATCATGGAAAGCCAGGATACCGATTGAACCTGGTAAAAGATAACTCCTGAAGTCGGCAATCCTGATACGGAGGTCAATGTTATTATAAAACATTTTGTCGCCCGCAAAACGGTACTTTCTGAAACCGCGAAGGTTCTCCAGGCCACTCAGGTACTGTGCCTGGAAAAATTCATACTTACCGTAATTGATTCCAGCGCCCACACGTGCAGCAACCACCAGGTCTGCAGGAACATTAAAACTGAGGTATAAGGATAGGTCTGTAACAAGCTGGGCAAAATCATTTGCATATTCATTCACGCCTTTCACAACCCTTGCTGTGTTTTTCCAGAATACCCCGCGGGTAGGTATCATTTCGTTGTCCCGATTATCAATATTCGCCTGGAACTGCCAGCCCAGGAAGCCTTTCGGTTTGTTTAAAAGAGCCGTGTCTATCCCTTTAAGATCTGGTTGAGAAATAAATCTTCCAATGTTTTCTTCAGGTTCTATCCAATAACGCTGAAACACAGGTCCAGTAAGTAAAGTTAGACTCTCACCAGCATCTGTTCTCATCATACCAAAACCCTGTATAAGATTATAACGGGAACGGTAATACGAAATTTTCTTGTCCCCTTCGTTTACGAATTCTGTTTCATTGCCGATACCAAAAAAGTTTTGAACATTATCCGGGGCTTTAATATCTGCTTCTGCCACGATATCAGTTTTCCCAAACACATCAACCGCATCTATTTTATAACGGAAATTATAAGCCCCTGTTGCGAGCGCTTTGTTAGCCCTGAATTGATGAATGAGTTTATGAGGTTCTTTCCTGAAACCATGAGTTGTGATTTTAACAGATAAACCAAGAAATACACCATCATCCGGATTGAAGGCGGCAGATATTAAAGGAGCTACAATATTGTAATTATAGGCTTTACGATTATATCGGTTTATCTCCGGATCACCCGATAACCGGTTAACTACATGTCCTGTGCCGCTTAAGCTATTCGTATCAGGCTTAAAATCGTAGTAAATTGTCTTTGACCCCTGGGCTATACCATTATTGATCAACTTATCAGGACCACTCCCGCCTATAACACGTAATTTGATAGTGCGGGACGCATTGCCTGTAATCAAAATACTATCTCCTGCACCCTGTCCCCAAAGTCGTATTTCTTTAGTTTTACCCCGATAAAAAGTCCTGTTATACAACTCGGAAGAAAGTTTACCTTCCTTATTAATCTTAAACATTCTGACTCTTACAGAGCCATCCCCGTTTCTGAGCACATCAAAAAACTCCCTTTTATCTGTCCCTACAACATCAACTTCTTTTTCAAGAAAATGAAAATATTCAAGCACCTCATCTTTTAAGAATGTTCTTCTTTGTTTAAGCGTGCTTGCGATCCATTTTGCCCGAAAATTTTGTACTTCAACCGGCTGTTTTGAAATTGCTGAATCTATGAGTTTGTCAGTCATCAGGGGTATGAATGAGTCAATAGCCTTAATCCATGTTTCCTCATTCAGGCCATTCAGAAAAGAACGATCAATATACCTCGCATTAAAGTTGAAAGTTTTTATGTTCCGGGCCTTTGCCCTGAACCCCTGGAACTTCGGTAATATCCATGGACGGCTTATTGCCTTGGGAATAACACCGTTATTTATAAAAAATGGTTGATCCCTGTCTCTTGGTATGGGAAAAAAACGTTTTTCTTCAGACTTCTTATCTTCCGAATTACCCCAACGCCATTGATCCTCGTGCCGATCAAAATCCATTATGAACATGTCAAGTAACCTTGCCCATAACACAGCCTCCTGGTTTATGCTATTGTCATTATCTTCCTGGAGCTTTTCAAAAATATCCGTTGAGCTATATGTTTTTTTTAGCTCCGCGGGTTCCCGTTCCTCAAAAAGATAAAGTCCGTTTCTAAAGTCGGATCTGTATTGTTTAAGAGCAGGATCATCGGGAACATATACAACTTCGGGGTTTGCATGTGGTATCCCGGTTGCCGCCGCAAGGGCAGGGACCGATAAAGCCGCATAAGGATATGAAGCCGACACTCCATCAACTACTGCTTCTTTAACAAAGGTTTGCCTGAACTCTTCGGGCAAAGTTCTGTCAGGAAACTTTTCAATGCTTCTTAACACATACTGATTTCCTTTTGAGTCCTCGAGTCTCAGTGATTTGGATTGAAACCCGCCTCCCCTTTTCACCGGTACCAGTCCTCCTTTTTCTTTTTGGATATTAAAGGTTCTTACTTTGAGGGGGGTGGTCCACTCCTCCCGGTAGTTCGATCCGAGCAACCATTTTTTAAAACCCCCTGCTTTATAATAAGGTGCCGGAATCATTTGCATTGAATCAGGAAACAATCCAGGTTTGTCGGCCTCAGTTTCGGCCAGGGAAGTAGTAAACCCTCTTAGTTCCCCCGTAAAAACCGGTTGCTCCGGCGAAGGTGATTTTGAAGAAAAGAACTTTAATCGTACCTCTCCTGTTTTCATTAATTCCAGCACACCAAAGCCTGTTCCCTCATCAGCAAATACAGTTCCCGGGCCTTTTCGGACCTGCGTATTTTTTGAACCGGCGCCACTCACTATATACTGCTGGCCATTTTGTTCTATAAGCTGGAGTGCATGTTCATGACCCGCAATTCGGATGCAGTAAGGATGACCAGACAAAACTTCATCTATACGCTTTGTATAGTCTCTATACTCCGGATTTTTTAGATCCTGGATATTGCCAAATCCGCCACGCCCAAAGGCATATATAGAACCCAATATGGGTAAAGGGATATATAGATTTTCACCCAGTTCCGTTAGCGGAAAAAGATGTTGCTTCCAGGTGAAATAGCCGCCATGCTCACCGTATGATTTGAAAGGGTGATGTGCCGCATAAATGACCAGCTTGTTGCGGTTACGATAAAGCATGTCTTTCAATTGAATAACCACTTCGTCCTCGGTTTTACACTCGCAATCAGAAGTTTCACCAGGACGGTTTTGTCTTTGCAACCACCACTGGCTATCCACGACTATCATGACTACAGATTCATTCAATGGAATTTCTACCGGTCCCGGACAACCGCTTTCCGGCGTGAACATCATATTTGGCAGTTGCCTTCCTTTGACATACGATTCCTCGTACCCGAGTTGATCCAAACCATGGGGCCCTCCCTTCATCCAATCATGATTACCAGGCATCATGATGCCTTTTGCACCTTTGCCATTTACCAGATCAATCTGCAGATCAAGTATTTTTTTCTTTTCCCCGTAATTTGGGGAGCCGGGTTCGGGCATACCAATTGGGTAGATATTATCACCCAGGTATACAACAGCCGTATTCGTGTCTTTAAGAGAAAAAATACGGGCGATCAGTTCAAGCTCAGGATGCCGGCCATTTTTTAGTTGACCTGCATCGCCAATCATGATCAGCCTCTGCACAATTGAATCCTCCTGTGCCAGGGTTGACAGGCTGCAAAAAAGAAGAATTATTATTGACCAGAAATTACGCATGCTGTTAGATTTGGTGAACATGCCCATCGTAGAACAAATAAGTTTAATTGCCGGGCTTGCTATCAGGTTGATATGAAAACTTAATAATCGTTGCCTTACCCTGTAAACCTTCATTTGAAATAAACATATCTCCTTCAGGCGAAAAGCAAATTCCTTCAGGCTGTGAAAATATATCAGGATTCAATGAATATACCTTTTCAACTTCACCTTTAAGTGAACAAATCATCAATACTTTTCCAATTGAGGCGATTACAAAAAGCTTATTCAACACTGGATGAACGGATGCGCCTGATGGTTTACATTCAGCGGAATAATCTTTCATCAGCTTTTTGACTGCCCTCAACGAAATAATATAGACGGGTTCGGAAGAAAATTTTTCGCTTAGCGGGTCAAAACTATAGGCAACGATTGCTTCCTGAATCATTCTCTGCTCCTTTGAAAGCAGTACTAGTTTTCCAGTTGTTTTATCATAATACAGGCTTTCAAATTCAATTTTCGATTTTTTCTTAAAGGTAATTTTCCTGGAGTTTGATGGATCGTTTACCGGAACTACATTGATATTTCCATTGCTTTCCATCACATAGTAGCTCGAGTCAATAACTGCAATATCCTCGTAGTCTTTTTCTCCGCCAAAATTTATAGCGGAAGGTTTTCCATCTCCGAAATCTACCCTGAAGATTTTTCCATCTTCATCATTTATAGCCGACAAAGTCCGGTTATTGATATAAGTTATACCGGAAATCTCGAGCAGCTGTTTATGTAAAATAAATACCTGCCTGTTTTTACTGTCGTAGCCCGGAACCTCCGGCAAAAATGATTTACCGTTTTTACCACTGCAGGATACGAGAGTAAGAGGCACAAATATATACATCAGTATCCGGTATAGCAGTTTATATGCGATGCCCGAATTACCAACCATAGATTTGCTTTTTATAAAATCTAACGGAAATCCGAATTTAATAATGCTTAATTTCAAAGTTCAAAGTTAACAAAGCATGACGGAAGCCGCTCAACAATTATTGGTACAGGTCCGGCAATATGTTGTCAATCTCCTCCACTCGAAATTGAACCCTGCGTTTATCTTTCACAATCTCGACCATACAAAAGATGTCGTCAAATCCTCCGAACTGCTTGCTGATTTTTACAAAATAGGCGACGAAGACAGGCTTCCATTAATCGTAGCAGCCTGGTTCCATGATACAGGATATATTAATGGGATGGCAAAGGGCCATGAATACGTAAGTCAGAAAATTGCAAAGGAGTTTTTGGAAGGTAAAGCTAATGAGGATTTTATCGCTAAGGTAAACCACTGCATAGATAGCACCCGCGTTCCGCAATCACCTGGCAGTCAGATTGAAATGATTATGTGCGATGCCGATCTTTTTCACCTCGGCACCGAAAGTTTTGATGAAAGAAACAAACTGCTCCGCAAAGAAATAAATAAGCTCAGCGATATTAAAATCAGCAAAAAAGAGTGGCATAAAATGAACCTGCAATTTCTGCAGCAACACCAGTATTTTACAAGCTATGGAAAAGAAAAACTCGAACCGATCAAGCAGAAGTTCATCAGGGAAATTGAAGCTAAAATTGCAGTTGAAGAAAAAGATGAGATTGTGAAAATTGACATTAATTTGCCCCGCACCGTTGGGCCTGCTAACACTGTTCCCCCGGTACAGCTTTCAGCAGGTTTGTCGCCGGTAGCAGCACCCGAAAAGAACAAGCAGGATAAAGAAAACAAGCAGGATAGAGAAAATGTAAAACGTGAAATTGAGCGGGCAAAACGTGATACAGAAACCCTGAAGTCTGAAAATTTAAAGCTGGATTCTGAAAAGATAAAAAAGGATAGCAAGGTAGAACGCAGCATTGCCACTATGTTCAGAATCATATCCGACAACCATGTGAGCCTTAGCCAGATGGCGGATAGCAAGGCAAACATCATGATATCGGTTAATACCATTGTCATGTCTATCTTAGTTTCAGTACTCCTGGGTAAGCTTCAATTCTATCCTGAATATATATTGCCAACCATCATCCTCCTCGGTGTTTGCCTGTCGGCTGTGGTCTTTGCCATTCTTGCAACAAGACCCAATGTTAGCAGCGGCACATTTACAAAAGAAGACATCATAAACAAAAAAGTGAACCTCTTATTTTTCGGCAACTTTTATAACATGGGTCTGCAGGATTATGATTGGGCAATGAAGGAGATGATGAGCGATCGTGAATATCTTAACAGCAGTATGATTAAAGATATTTATTTCCTCGGGGTGGTGCTGGCGAGAAAATATAAATATCTAAGGATATCTTATAACATATTTATGTTCGGGTTGATAGTTGCCATTATTGCATTTGGCATTGCGTTCGTCATTTCCGAATCCTGAAAAATCCGAATACACCGATTTGCACATCGTGTAAACTGAATGGGACATCCGAATAGTATATACAACCAGGAATTCGAATAATGCGGATACCGCCCTGCATTCGAATGCAGGTTTCGAATGCGGGATTCGAATTCTAAACTGTTACTAACTGTTACTAAAGATGATCCCCTTCCTGCAGTGTTTCCCTTAATTTCTGAACCAGTTCAGTTTTTGTGATTGGAACACCCATGATTTTATTATAGCCTTTTGCATCGACCAGGTACTGATCACGTATGATCTTGATAAGCTGACCGTTATTTATTTCCGGAATGAGTACCTGCTCATAATTTTTGAGAATTGTGCCGAGGTTTTTTGGAAATGGTCTCACGTAACGGAGATGGGCATGCGCCACTTCATGTCCTTCAGCCTGCAGTTGGGTTACCGCGCTTTTAATGGATCCATATGTTGATCCCCAGCCAAGTACAAGTAATTTTCCCTTTTCAGGTCCACTGTCCAACTGTTGGTCAGGTATATATTGAGCGATCTTGTCAACTTTTTCCTGGCGGATTTTGACCATCAATTGGTGGTTCTCCGGTTCGTAATTTACATTACCGGTAATATTCTGTTTTTCGAGTCCCCCGATCCGGTGTTCAAGTCCCGGAGTACCGGGGATGGCCCAGGGTCTTACCAGTTTTTCATCTCTCAGATAAGGCTGAAACTTTTCTTCGCCATGACCCAATTCTGTTTTGAACTTAACTTCGATCGGTTTCAGATCATCACTTTTTGGAAACTTCCAGGGTTCGGCACCATTTGCAATATATCCATCACTGAGAAGGATTACCGGTGTCATATGTTGCACGGCAATCCTGACAGCTTCGTAAGCGGCCGCAAAACAGTCGCTCGGTGTAGAAGCGGAAATAATTGGCATCGGGCATTCGCCATTACGGCCATAATAAGCCTGCAGCAAATCGCTTTGCTCAGTTTTTGTGGGAAGTCCCGTAGATGGTCCGCCTCTCTGCACATTTATGATAAGTAATGGAATTTCAAGCATAACTGCAAGCCCCATGGCTTCGCCCTTAAGTGCCATACCCGGTCCTGAAGTCGTTGTAATTCCCAGTGAACCGCCATAAGCAGCCCCAATCGCAGCAGTAATGCCGGCAATTTCATCTTCGGCCTGGAAGGTCCGTACGCCGAAAGCTTTATGCCGGCTCAGTTCATGCAAAATATCTGAAGCCGGGGTAATTGGATATGTGCCAAGGAAAATCGGCAGACCGCTTTTCTGGGAAGCCGCGATCAACCCGTAGGACAGGGCCTGGTTTCCCATAATCGATCGGTATACACCCGGATCCATTTTGGCTTTTTCAACACGAAAGCGACTGGTAAAAGTTTCTATCGTATCGCCATAATTGTATCCTGCCTGGAGTGACTTCACATTGCTATCCAGGATCTCTAGTTTTTTCCCGAATTTCTCCCTGAGGAATCCGATCGTGTTTTCCATGTCGCGGTTATACATCCAGTAGAGATAACCGAGCACAAACATATTTTTTGCCCGATCTTTCTCCTTGGTCCCCATGGTAATATCCTTGAGGGCCTCTCTCGTAAGACGTGTCACATCGATTTTTGTGACCTGGTAATTGGTAAGGCTATCATCTTCGAGTGGATTTATACCATCCGGATAGTTTGCAAGACGTAGATTTTTTGCATCGAAACCGTCTGTATTCACTATGATCCGGCCGCCTTTTTTGAGCGCCTTCAGGTTGGCCTTCAGTGCGGCGGCATTCATAGCAACCAGCACGTCGTATTCATCTCCAGGGGTAAAGATCCGATCGCTTGAAAATCTCAACTGGTAACCGCTCACACCTGGTAAGGTACCCTGCGGGGCACGGATTTCTGCAGGGAAATCCGGGAAGGTAGCCAGGTCAATCCCAAGCATCGCTGTATTGTTGGTAAACTGGCTTCCGGTCAACTGCATTCCATCACCCGAATCGCCGGCAAACTTTATAATAACCTCCTGGAGAACTTCTTCTTTGCTGCTCATTACTTGCTTTATGTCGCGCAAAATTAATATAAGTTAAGGGAACCGCATGAAAGGGTCCACCTGGGATAACTCAGTTTTACAAAGTTCTCCGGATTTCGAAAGGTCAATACTCGCTTTTGATCTACTTTTTTATCATTGCATGATATATAACTTCATGAACCTTAGGCCTTACATTGATTTTCCCGAATTTATTGGGATCTGGGCTGTTAACCCGGTTTGATAGGAATATATATGTCAGATTATATTTCGGATCTATCCAGAAACAAGTCCCGGTAAACCCTGTATGTCCATAGGTATCCGGTGAGGCAGACAAGGTTGGATAAGGTTCCTTTCTGGTTGCGTTATCTTTTTCCGGTTTATCAAACCCATATCCCCTGCGGCTGATAGCACTCTGATAAGCTGTAAACAATTTGATTGTTTCTTTTTTGAAAAACTGGTGTCCATTATAAGCCCCGTTGTTCAACATCACCTGTGACAAAACAGCCAGGTCATAAGCATCACTGAACAAACCGGCATGTCCTGCAACACCACCAAACATGGCCGCCCCCGGATCATGTACATCTCCCTGGATTAACTGTTTCCTGAACAAAAGGTCATCCTCGGTCGGTGCAATACGGTTTATTGAAAAACGGTTCAGTGGCTTAAATCCCGTTGTAGACATATTCAGCTTATCATAAAACTCTTTTTTCACATATTGATCAAGGGTCATGCCCGAGATCGCTTCCACTATTTTACCAAGAAAGATAAAATCATTATCACTGTACACGTATTTACCTTTCCCAACAACTTCGCTTTGCAATATGCGACGGTAAATGGTATCCATCCAGTCATCACGCATGTACATATTGGCTGCAACACGCATCAGGTGCAATGAATCCAGCTTTGGAACATAGACTGAATACTTAGGCAGTCCTTCAGGATTAAGATCTATTGTTTCACGATAAAAAGGGATAAAGGATTTTAATCCGGCCTGGTGAAGCATGATATCCTTTACGGTAAGATCCTGTTTATTACTGCCTTTAACCCATGGAAGATAATCACCTAATTTTTTATTAAGCTTCAGTTTACCCTCATCGTACAACTTCATTAATGAAACAGTCGTTGCCATTACCTTGGTCACAGAAGCGAGGTCATATAAGGTTTGGGGATATACCTGTTCGGTGCTGTCGTATCCAAGATATCCAAATGCTTTTTCATAAGCGATCTTTCCATCCTTTGCAACAAGTATTACTGCCCCGGGAATAGCTTGCTGACGGATTGCATCTTCAACAATCGAATCGATCTCCATCAGCTTTTCCTTATTCAATCCCACTTCCGCCGGCTGTACTTTTCGCAGCATCCTGTTTTCAGTAATACCATAACCATAATTGAAGGGATCACAAACTGTTACCGGTAATTTTCCTTTTGCGAAATATCGTCCATATAAAAGATCAGCCGCTTTCTGATGAGTTGCAGCATCATCTTCATAACAAACAACCAATACAGGGGCATCACAAACCTGCTTCACTGCATAAGGGTTACCGAATAACATGGTAACGGTTTTGTTTGTCGTCTGTACCTTGTTCACCAGGTATGCCGCAGCACGGCTGACACCAAAATTGTTTGCCGGGAAACGATTTAAATTGTGAAGACCGATTACAACTACATCGTAACGATTCTGCAACAATGAGAGCATAGCATCGGCCTGAACCGAATCCATTTTATAGTCAAAATAAAACGCATTTGCATTGTAGTCTTTCCGAAGTTGTAAGGCAAATTCGTTATCAGCGTTTAAGCCGATACCGAGATATGCCACTTTTTTTCCGGTACGAAGCGGAAAGCTGGCTGAATCATCATTACGCAATAAAGTAATCGCGTTTTCAGCTACCAGTTTTCGCATCTTGTCGATGCCGGCATTCAGGTCCTCAGTCAGATGATGCAGATTAACCGGCTGAATATTATTCAAACCATAGAGATATTTTGCTTTGAGCACTCTTTTCACATGATAATCGATCTTGTCCCAGCTGAGCTGATCTTTCCTGATCGCTTCACGAATCTTGTCGATCGCCATTGGTACATCACCTGGCAGGCATAACATATCATTACCTGCAATCAGCGATTGAACCGAAGCATCACCATCCGGAAAATATTTTGTTACACCTTTCATTTCCAGCGCATCGGTAAAAGTAAGGCCCTCATATTTCAATTCAGACCTGAGTAATTTTGTGACGTTATTGTAAGAAATGGAAGTAGCCCTGTTTGAAGTTGTATCAATAGCCGGTATCGATAAATGTGCAACCATCACTGATCCGACCCCTGCGCTGAACAGCTGCCGGAACGGGTAAAGTTCCAGGGAATCAAGTTCAGCGCGGCTTTTTGTAATTACCGGGAGATCATAATGTGAATCAACAGAAACATCGCCATGACCGGGAAAATGTTTGGCGCAGGCCATCACGCCAACATCCTGCATACCCTTCATGTATTGAAGTGCCCATTCTGAAACACGGTACTTATCTTCTCCAAATGATCTGTCGTTGATAACGGGATTAGCCGGATTGTTGTTGATATCAACTACCGGCGCATAGTTTACATGGATACCGATTCGTTTACATTGCTCACCTACCAGTTTGCCATACTGGTAAATCAGTTCCGGGTCCTGCACTGCACCAAGCATCATCTGGCGGGGGAGACCGGCCACGCTGTCGAATCGCATTCCCAGGCCATTTTCGCCATCAATGGCAATCAGAATGGGGGTTTTTGCAATACGCTGGTATTGATTGATAAGGGCCGCCTGCTTCATTGGGCCACCCTGGAATAAACAGATACCTCCCACATTGTATTTCTTAACGGCATCTTCTACTTCTTTTTCATAAAATGTTACCCTTCGGGTCGCTCCAGAACCGCTTACCGAAGACATTCTCACAACCATCAACTGGGCTATCTTCTGATCCTTATCGAGCGATTGAAATACACTATCCACCCATTTATCGGCCGCCACCTGCGCGAAACCCGGGCTACTTATCACCAGGCCGATCACTAAAAACAATTTGTTCATATGTTTTTTTGAGAAATTTTTACAAATTAAGAAGAATAGCGGATTTTAGTTTGACAGATTGATTGTCAAAGTAAAGGTTTAAATTTGATGCTCGTTTGTGTAAATAAGAACCTTTTCTTCAGAACGTATCGAGGCCCGGTTTCGTGTAATACAATGACAGATATCATTCAACTTCTATCGGATAACATCGCTAACCAGATTGCTGCAGGAGAAGTAATCCAGAGGCCCTCGAGTGCAGTAAAAGAACTACTGGAAAATGCCGTTGATGCCGGCGCAACCGAAATCAAACTAATCATTAACGACGCAGGCAAATCGCTGATCCAGGTGATAGACAATGGTCGCGGCATGAGCGAAACGGATGCAAGGATGTGTTTTGAAAGACATGCTACTTCCAAAATCAAAAATATTGATGACCTATTCCGGATCCGTACCATGGGATTCCGTGGAGAAGCATTGGCTTCGATTGCTGCTGTTGCACAGGTAGAACTAAAAACCAAAAGAGAGGAAGACGAAACAGGTACTTATATCGAAATAGAAAACTCGATGGTTGTGGTGCAGGAACCTGTTGCCTGGAACACGGGCACCAGCATAGCCATGAAGAACCTGTTTTTTAATGTTCCGGCCCGCAGGAACTTTCTGAAAACAAATGCCTCCGAGATGAGGCACATAGTTGATGAATTTATCCGTGTGGCACTCGCGTTCCCGGAACTATTGTTTTCACTTACAGCAAACAATCAACAGGTGTTTCACCTTGAAAAAGGTTCACTGAAACAACGCATCGTCCAGATTCTCGGGAATAATTACAATGCGAAACTTGTAACGGTGCAGGAACAAACCGATTATATGAACATTTATGGTTTTGTAGGCAAACCTGAAACTGCAAAAAAAACCAGGGGTGACCAGTATTTTTTTGTGAACAACCGTTTTATCCGCAGCCCCTATTTAAGTCATGCGGTAATGAGCGCTTACCAGCAGATGATCGGTCCTGAAAGCTTCCCTTTATATGTATTGTTTATAGATCTTGATCCTTCGCAGGTTGATATAAACGTTCATCCAACAAAACAGGAAATCAAATTTGAAGATGAAAGGATCATCTATGCTTTTATTCAGTCTGCTGTAAAACATTCACTGGCGCAATACAGCATCACGCCAACTTTGGAGTTTGATCTTGATCCGGGTATTCAAAGTCTGGAGGCTATAACCCAACCATTTACTGCCGATAAACAGGCGCAGGCCACCAGTTCAGACATCTACAAAAACTTCACACAAAAAAACCAGGCACATTCTATTGATTCAGAAAATAAATCTGAACTTAAGCATTGGAACCAAAGCCAGCCTTCAGAGAAAAAATTTGTTTCGCTTATTGACCAGTTAAAATCGGAAGAAAAAGCAGCTTCGGAAACAAATTCACTTACATCATTGCTGCCAAATCGCGTGGAGATGCGGGTGCTGGAAACGGTTATGCCATACCAGTTAATGCATTCCTATATTGTTTGTTCCACCACCAGGGGTTTCATACTGATTAACCAGCAAACAGCTCACGAACGGATTCTTTATGACCGCTATGCTGCTTCATCAAATGGCAATTCGATTGCTTCACAAAGAAGTTTGTTCCCGGTCACCATCCAACTTTCAGCACAGGACAATGTATTGCTCCAGGAACTGATACCGGATCTTAACCAGCTTGGTTACCTGATAGAACCATTCGGTAAAGATACTTATGTTATTCAGGGCACACCTGCGGATCTTGAACAGGGGAATGAAAAGGCGGCTATCGAAAATGTACTTGAACAGTTCAAACATTTCGCAACTGATATCCGGTTTTCAAAACGTGAAAAGCTGATACGCACGCTTTCATGTCAGCATTCTATTAAACCAGGCAAATCGTTAAATCACCAGGAGATGTCTACGCTGATCGGCCAGCTTTTCAATTCGGCTCAGCCTAATGTCAATGCTTCGGGTCAGCCGACTTATATTGAGTTTAAGAAGGATTATCTCGAGCAGTTGTTTAAGCGGGTATGAACTCTTTTTACTGCTCCGTGATACATTTTTCATCTGCTATGTGATTGTGAATTGTTGATTTTACATGTTCATGGCGTTCACTCGGTTCTTCCCTTCGCCGGATGGGCCTTTCGGTTGGTTTGATTTGCCACTGTGATTCCTGGTTAATACCTTTCGTTATGCCGCTCTCTGCTGTTGTCTCCGATCGGCTTTTAGTTCCCTGATCGGCTTTTTTAGGTATGCTTGTAGTGCTGGTTGCTGTTGGGCCCTGATCGGCTGCGGTAACTCCGGGCAGGAATCGAAGGTGGCAATCAAACCAACCTCAGGCCCATCCTGCACGTTCTAATCTCGTTCACTTAGGGGATATGCGACTTGTACAACATAATTCAACATTCGCTTTATTGCAATAACCGGCATTGACATTATCGGCATTGCAGAGATTGAAATGACATTGCTGTGTTACCGTTCTCTGAATTATAGTCACCAGCCACGCGGTTATCGGAAAAACGATTGCCAAAATCCATTTGCAACAATCTTAACCAATCTTAGCTACCAAAATTTCGGTTGTGCATCATTGCATTTGCTTTCTTTTCATCTAATTCGCAAGCAATCTGGTTCCAGTGCATTAATAATATTCCCCATAGGGCCAAGGAAAAAATAACGATGGGTATTGCATCGATTGCTCGTTACAGCCTGGCAATGATTCAGCATAGTAGTGATTCAGCGTTTGCAGGTGGTTGTGATTCAGCGTTTGCGATTGCAGCTTTCACGCGTGGCAGTGTTATCGGGGGCTGCGTTTGCAAGTGGCAGTTTTTGCGGGTGGCTGCGTTATCTCCCAATCGAATGTCAGATCGGTTTGTATATTAGATCGGGAAGGAAATTGCAAAACAAATATCAGTTCATTTGTCTTCTATGACTGATTAAGTGATTGGCTTATTCACAAGATTTAATACTGATTGAATGATGGGACAACGAAGCCTGCTATAGCGGACTGGTAAGAATTGTTATGACTGGTATGAAATTCCCCCAAGTGGATGAGCTAGTTGGGAGCGGGATTGTGCCTTTGCGCGGCCTTCGTACCGTGGTCGGAGTTACTGAAGCCGATCAGGGCGATACTGCAACCAGCACTTGAAGAAACCCTAACAAAGCTGATCAGGGCAAAAAAGCCGATCGGAGACAACAGCATAGAGCG
>NZ_DATHKG010000050.1:0-62669 GCF_035489435.1 Flavitalea sp. | reverse complement strand
CCATAACTTGTATTCACTGTTAATGTACTGGTGTCTTCAAAATTTACTTTCAGCCATTCAATCGATCGGACAATGGTAGTCTTTGCAGGTGTAATGGGACTTAAATTACTTTCACCTTCTTTGATCAGCAAAGCATATCTATAAGCCGGTGTATAAATTTCTGATAATGATCCTCTCTGGTAAGAGATAGTAGGATCCACATATTTATATCCACCAGGTTGTTCAATCGCGACAATTACATGATCAAACTCATAAGGGGAAGGTGCTTTATTAATTAGTTCCCCCCTGATCCTTGTATTAACCAGCGCGGCATAAGCATGAATATCCTGGTTACGCAAAATAGTTGCGAGCAGGAGCGCCTTATCTTTACAATCGCCATAGCCGTTTTTAAAAACTTCGCCCGGAGCATGTGGTCTATGTGTGTTTACCCCGATCTCAAGACCGAGATACCTGATATCATCCTGGACAAAACGAAGTGCCAGCCGGGTAAATTCATTATCATCACCGCCAGACTGTTTACGCCATTCAATGATTTTTGTTTTCAGCGAAGCGGGAATATCAAAATTATAATTGTTATTGATATTAAGGGCCCAGTTTGCCACTTCACTCCAGTTGCTGAATTCACTTATTGTTACGGATGGATATGGATCGAACCAGGAAGGAGTTGAACTTGTCGATTCCCATAAACCGATCGGGGGATTGTTCCAGTGATAGATTTTCGAATCTCCTTCTGTCGATTCCTGCGGTTTTGGGCAGTTACCAAAATATGTGAAGTTGAGTTTCCTGGGTGCATCTGCGATAATAGTCCGATAATAATTCAATATGGGATTATCATTTGCGAAATCCAAATTGCCGGTGAACTTATTGTTAAACACAGGATTAAAACCGGTCAGGGAATATGCTGCTTCTATACGGTCTTCTTTCCTGATGTCTTTCAGTATGACAAAGGCTCTTTTAAGACCGTTGTATTGGTATTGATCCACATCATTTTCTTCCTGTATCACCTTTATATCATTAAGCCTGAGTTGGTTCAATACAACTCCATTCCTGATAATCCGTATATAATGAAATATCAGGGTTTCATATTCAGGGGAAAACTCTACTGATATTTCAGAGGCGTTTTGAATTCCAGATTCGTTAACAATTTTCCTGATGTAGTGAATGTAATTGGTTTGATTGCTTAGGTTGGTCTGTGTATCAAAAAGTTCAAGATAATACCCGTTGCTGATTTTTTTAAGGTCTGGTTTTTTTGAAAGATCGGGTTTTACCGGGTACAGCCATGTTGGCTCGGATGAGATCCGGGGTTTGTCTTTGGCAGACACAAGCTCTGTTACCAGAAGCAACAGCAGGACAAAAATGATACGCATGGAGATAGAGGTTAGAAGCTTTCAAACATAAACATTATATGATCCATTTCAAAGTATTGTAACAGGCAACAGAAGATTTTATGGAAACGGGGATAGCAAAATTTTAATTAATAGGTGTTTTCCATTATTTGCAATCAACATATGTAACCTGCGTTGCCTTTAGAAGCTTAATTTATTATGTTTACACCGCATGAAAAAGACCCCTATCATAATTCTATTGCTGATCAGTTCAGCTGCCGTGTTTGCACAAAAAAAGCCTAAGGAAGAATTTTACATGTTTGATTCAAACATGAAGGGAGTTACAAAACCTGATTCTGCCGGTTACCTGATGCGTGTTACAAAATTTGCTGATACGCTCTGGCAGTTTGATACCTATCACACTTACGGTCCACTTACTTCAACGGAACAATACAGGGATCAAAGGGCCAATAGTCCTTCTGGTCGATTTACTTTCTATCATTCTTCTGGTTTTTTAGATTCAACCGGTATGGTTATTAACGGCAGGTTGGATGGCGACTGGAATTTCTGCAACGATACTGGTGGTATCATCACCCAGAAAAAATATGCAATGGGAAAGCTTATCAAGGTTCGCGATCTATTGCAGGAAGACCGTGATAAAAAATTAAAGGAGGAGCAAGATAAAAAGGAAGGAGTAATTGCGGATACTTTTAAAAGAGATGAAAAAGAATCAGAATTTGCAGGCGGGCTCGGAGGATGGAAGCGTTACCTCATCAAAAATTTAAGGTATCCAGAGAGGGCCGTTAAGTCAAACATAAGCGGGCGGGTGTATGTTCAGTTCGTTGTAGATACCGAAGGCAAGGCCACCGACATAACCATATTCAAAAGTGTTGAATATTCTCTCGACCAGGAAGCCATGCGTATTTTGCAGGAATCACCAAAATGGACTCCGGCATGGCAGGATGGGAGGGTGGTAAAATCATACAAAAGACAACCAATTATATTTCAGTTGCAGTAAACTGATATTGCTCTTTACGTTTTGTATCTTCAGGTTCTACCCGAGTCCGATCAAAACCCATCAATAGAAAATAGTTTTGATTCGGAGTTGGAAGATAAACCCGACTTAATGTTCATTATAATTTTCGCTTGTGTTGTTGATGATTATCTGCGTTTTTTTTCTCTGCCGATGATTAGGAGGTATATAAAAAAACAGCCCGGTATCATTGTGATACCAGGCTGTATGACTTAATAATATTCACTCAACCGTTATTTCACACTTGAAAACGCCTGTCCACTCGTATCCATTTGGATTCCAGAATATTTTACCATCGAGCGGCTGGCTGCGGCCTAGCGCATCTGTGGCTCTTGCCCAGATCTCATAGCTACCCGGTTCGAGGTTCTTCTCAGTTTTCCATTCGTACCAGCTATAGGGACTTTCCGGAATATCAAACTCCGCAGGCGTCCAGCTTTTTCCACGATCAACCGAAACCAACACCGACTCTACAGGAGCTTTGCCGTCGTTATAGGCGACCCCGCTAATGCTGACTGTTCCGGATTTTAACCTGGAGTCGGGCAGCGGTTTAAGGATATAACTCATCAGTCGAATGTCCCAGGTCGGCCTGCTGTTTTCTAAAGTGAATCTGAACTTCTCTCCGGGCTGAAGAAGGGTATAGGGAACCCGGTATTCAGTTGCGTGGTAGAAATTGGGAGATTCGGCAGTTTCAAATTTCAAATGGGTGAGCCATTTAATCTGCATAGTGCCGAATAATCCTGGTGTGACTAACCGAACCGGCCCTCCGTGAATACCAGGCAAAGGTTCTCCGTTGAGTTTTAGCGCAATTATCCCTCTTTCTAAAACGTCGGCGATCGGGATACTATGTTCAAGATCGGGTTTCTCAAGACCCATGGCGGCGTCCTGGCCTTCGGCGGTGATGTACTTAACCTGGGGATCAATCTCAACTTTGTATTTTTCCAAAATTGCCTTTAAAGGAACGCCGGAGAAACGGACATTGCCTACTCCGCCCTGGTCCCATGGCGTACCCTTTATTCCACCGTATTCATTCCTGCCATTTCCGGAGCACTGGAGAATCATTTCATATTCGACCTGGTCCATTTCCAGTAATTCTTTGGCCTGGAACACGACCCTATACGGTCTTATAAGCCCACTTAGTTCGATCTGCCAATCATCCAATGGCACCGGGTCCATGGTCATACCGATATCGAGATCCTGGATATTGCGGACGAATAATATGCTTTTATCCGTTATCCTGTTTTCTGCGAGTAAACTTACCGGGGTTGAAAGCACAAGTGGTACAGCATTCATTACCTCGAGCCTTGTGTCTATCCCTTTAATCCAATCTGAGGCATCGATTTTATTTTTGTCGTCGCTCATTTTTTCATCTTTAATTTATGTCAATTCATGTTATGATTTAAACCCATCCCACTACTTCTTCAACCAGTCAGCAAGTATCTTCATGTCTTTGAAGGCAAGGCTCATGTCGCCTTCGAAGTACATGCCTCCGAGTACCTTGAGAACAGGAAGCTTGTAGAAAGGATCTTCGTCCGATTTGCCGAAACCGATTGAAGCTCCTGATGCTTTAAAGAAGTTGCCTTTCATATGCCATGGTGAGCCTATTACCCGGGCTACAACGGGTTCGTCAGAACCTACCTGTGGTACCACTTTAAGGCTTGCTGTAGGCAACGGTACAGTTTCCTGTGGTTTGCCCGTAGGTGCCGGCAGTGGCAGTGTCATATTGTAAGGGTAAGGTAAGGACAGCGGTTTATCTGCTGGCAGCGGTGTTGAAAACAGCTTGCCGCCAATCTTTATACTGGAAGATGCCAGTCTTTTGCCATGCCTTTCGAGAGAGACTCGGTATTCGTCACCGATCCGGTCAAATTCGATCTTTGCTAATTTCTTGGGCCAGCCACCAATCTCACGGCCACCTGCCAGCGCTGAGTCATTATCGACATAGATCAGCGGTACGGCAAGAAACATTTCTCCATTAAAAAGAGATGGGATAAGTGGCATGAACTCGTTATAAGGACCAAAGCTGCTATCCCGGTAGTGGGCCCATACAGCCTTTACTGCAGCATAGCCTGGCAACTCCTTGATAGGCAAAGTCGATAGTTGTTCCGGCAACATTGCAGCTGCGCTGTTGGCGTCAGTCAGGTAGTCGACAATAACGACATCTATATCATTCCAGTTCCAGGTGGGAGAGTTTTTATATAGCCCGCCCATCGAGAAAGGATGGTTCTTAAGGTTGATCTTACCTTGAACCGGCTGGGCAACCGGACCGGCTCCTGGCATCTCTATAGAAGGATCCGGGATCCACTTGAATTCATCTTCAGAAAACCCTTCCGGTAATGGGCTGGGTGCTAATGGGGCATCTGCTTCTATGTACCAACGCGTGATGGTCCATTTACCATTGCGCTTTTCCAGGTTCGCGTTATAAGTACCCGTGGTAAGTACATGCAGATGATCCGCTGCGGGAACGCTTGAGATCAACATATAAGTACGCACTTTCGCAGTTGTGGCAGTTTGCTCCGCCACATGCACATTGCCCTGAGTGTGACGACGCACGCCTTTCGAACCCTTGCCGGGAATGATATAGCGACTGTTCACCAGGTCTTTAAATGCCGGCATACCCTTTATGATGACGGTGCCCAGCTCCGGGGTGGAATTTTCGAATACAACATCTTCTGAAAACAATCCGAACCAGTCGGTCCAACGGCCTTCGTCAATCAGGTACGAATAGGCCATAACGTGATTAATGATCGCCTGCCGGTCAGCCATGAAAGTCGGATCGGTGTTAACGGTACCCGAATAGTCAGCTATCGCCATTTCCAGTCTTGCTGGTCCGGGAACAGTCTGGTGGGGAACGAAATTTTCTGTGCTCATTTTTTTGATCTCCTTTTTATTGGTTTGTAATATTTTTTGGATTGAACTGTCCTTGAAAAGTTTGATGCTAACGAAGACATTTTAATATTAATTCAGTTCACGGTAACTAATCCCATGAACAGATCTTCATGGACTTCATAGACACTATAATTTGAGAAATCTAAATATCTGGATTGATCAATGAATCATAAATGCCATCGCTAAGCCAATCCAATTTATTAGTATTTATAGGGGATGACCAAAAAAAGGGGGTTATTCACTGTTAAATGAGACGTTTAACCTTGGCCGTTGTAAACCTGGCATTGATTCACGAAATATCAGATATGTTAATCTGTCAAGGAAAGTTTGAACCCGTTATCCGGTATTTACTTAAGATTGTATTCTTGCTTTAATAAAAGCATTGCCTCTTTGATTTTGGAAAGTGCTGGTTCGTTCATGGTTATATTCTGAATCTTTAGCAGAGAACTATAATGCCCCATAATATTAGCCAGTTCCTGGTTAGTGTGATCTTGGCGATTAATTATTTTAGGTTGTTTGTTTATCAATGTGTCATTGAATGGATCAAAATCCTGGATTGGTATATGATTAAGATAAAATGGGTTGATATATTTTGTATAATATTCAAGAGACGCATCTGTAAGTTTCACACACCTGGGTAACAATACATCATAGTAAGTCTGAAGGCAAATAGTCAAATCCGGG
This sequence comes from Flavitalea sp., assembly GCF_035489435.1. NCBI lineage: Bacteria > Pseudomonadati > Bacteroidota > Chitinophagia > Chitinophagales > Chitinophagaceae > Flavitalea > Flavitalea sp. The sequence goes on along the minus strand of NZ_DATHKG010000050.1, from coordinate 56,744 downwards.
TTATGAATATAACGCAACGATCCAGATGTTTTCATCTGGTTGTACGTTGTGGTTGTGACTGGAAGATCGTAAGCAAATGTAATTGGAAGTAATGTTTCCAAAATTTCTTTGTCTGAAGCGTTGGTTTGCCTGGTCAACTGGTAAAGCAGTTTGGCATGGCCTTCCAGGTTCGATTGAAGATCTTTTTTCCTTCTCTCAAAAAATGAAGAATCTAATCGAAGATCTACCAATAGATGTTTTGAAAATTGTTCCGCTCTTTTATTTTCTATATAATGCTCCCTGGTATTCTCGACAAAAAAACCGGCTGTAACAGCAAGAAAAAGCATTAAAAACTCGAACAAATAATCTTTCCATTTTTTTGAATGGTGAACATGGGGGTGATGGTGCAGCTCCATAGATTCAGTTTGAATTTCGGTTTGAGGTTCTGATTGCGATTCAGTTTGAGGTTCTGATTTAGCTACTGGTTTAAGTTCTGGTTTAACTCCTGGTTGAGGTTCGGCATGAGGTTCAGTTTCAAACTCAGTTTGACGTTCTGTTTGATGGTTTGGTTGAAGTCCTGGTTGAATTTCAGTTTCAGGTTCCTTAATTAAAGAAGTTTGTTTCGGCGAAGACATGGTTTCCGATTCGGTATTTGATTCAACTAACGGATTGACCGGACTATCTTCCCGGGGCTTAGGTAGTTTTTCTTCCGGTTTATTTCCAGAAGTATTTCGTTCATCTTCCATGTCTAAAAGATTATGATGAAAGAAAGGTTGGCCTATCCCAAATATCGGCTTTGTTGTAAAATGCCGCAAAAGAAGTTTCGCAATGAAACGTAATTCCGATAACCGACGATGAGCATCGTCGGTTATCGGAATTAGTAGTAGCTTCTACTGTTTGTGAATTTTCAAATCCGATTTGAGTTATTTGATTTGTGATTGTTTGACTAATTGCTTCACTTCGTTGAGGACAACTGTTTTGCCCAAAGCACCATATTCATGCAGGTCACCAAATGCTTCAATTCGGATGGATTGATCAATTCCACCTAAATGTAAAGGTTCAAAGCCATTGTCACGAATCAGGTCTTCAATTGCTGCATTGATGCTTGTATCATCTGTTGCAAAAAACAAAACAGCCTTATCAGGGCTTTGAAAAGCCGCTTTTGAAAGGGAAGCGACGCTTAATGTTCCTAAAGCTTTTACCAGCTTTGCACCTTTGGGTATTAGAGAAGAAAGTATTTCACCTGCAGACAAGTTTTCATCAATTATCTTTTTAAAACCACCTTTTTCATCCGGCGCAATAGGGTTGGAAGGGTCAACGATGATTTTTCCCTCCAATTCTTTTGCATAAGTTTTAAATAACTCTTTTATTACATCAAAATAAACGGCAAGTATAATGATGTCGGCCTGGTTTATGGCAGTTGCAATTGCGGCAGGCTGCGCCAGGTTTCCTAATTTTTTAGATAACTCATTTGCCTTTTCGATTTTTTTATCGGCAACAATTACTGAACGATTACCTTTTACAAGATTGGTTGCGACCACAGTTCCGATATTTCCAAGACCGATAACTGCTACTTTTGATTGCTGTTTCATAAACTATTTCTTTTGAATTAAATGACTGATTTGATAATGCAAATCTCTGGCATTGAAGATGAGTGCTCCAATGACCTGGTTTAAGAAATAGTCTTGATCTGGTTTAAGAAATAATCTGATCTGGTTTAAGAAATACTTTTGATTTGTTTAAGAAAAATACTCTTGATCTGTTTAAGAAAATACTCTTGACCTGGTTTAAGAGTTTGAAGGCTTTGTTGCATTGCGCTTTCGCAAGCGGCTTAGAAACTCTGGGGTAATGCCTAAAAAAGATGCTATCTGGACCTGTGAAAGACGGTTGGCAAGATGCGGGTAAATTTCGACAAAGGATTGGTAACGTTCTCCAGCCGTTGAACTTATAGTTTGGAGCAGCCGTTCCTGAAGTCGCACAAAACTATTTTCTATCAGCACCCGGAAGATCCGATCAAACTTGGAGGTCTGCATATATAATGAAACAAGATCTTCGCGGTTGATTTCCAACACAACTGTGTCTTCAAGCGTTTCGATATTTAGCATCGAAGGCTTTAAGCCGTGGAAACTACCAAGATCAGTAATCCAATTATTTTCAGCAGCGAACTGAAGTGTATGTGTTGTGCCCTTTTCATCTATTTTATACATTTTCAGGCAACCTCTTACTACGAAGTAAAAATGGTTACATACAGCACCTTCCTGTAACACATATTGACGTTTACGAAACAAACGGTGATGGAATTTCGTTTTTACCAGTTCCTTCTCTTCCCTATTCAATGGTATGAGCCGATCAAAATAATCAAGCAAAGGTTCAATGGAAGCTGTTGATGCATTTAATTTCATGCTGATTGCGTTATCACGAACTCAATATAACTTTTTACCCCGATTCATTTATATAAAAACTTCGTCCTTGTATTGAACATGCAATCTCTTTTTATTGATTAACCTACTGCATTACTATTTTACCATTGAGGTCTGGACAGGTTGGCTTGCGGATATTTTTGCTGTCATTATTGAAAAGCATAGAAAAATCAGAAATCGCAATAAATTTACTATTGGAAAGAGAAAAGTAGAAGCAAGTAAAATTTGTAAAACTGAAACTTACATGACTAAAACAGCAATCACCGGCATTGCGCCGTTTTTTATTGTAAAAAATGTTCCGGCCGCGCTAAGCTATTATCATGATCTTCTCGGGTTCGACATCACATTTCAAGGACCCGGTGAGGACGATATTTTTTTTGGCATTGTCCAACGGGGTGCGGCAATGATCATGCTCAAGGAAGTTGGAGTCGACCCGGTGCCGAACTACACGAGAGATATCAAAAAAGGCATTGCCCGGTGGGATGCTTACGTCCATGTTTCTGATCCTGATGCACTGGCAGCAGAATTCTCTTCGCGTAAAGTCAGATTTTTTACACCGATCAATAACAACGATGATGGATTGCGCGGATTTGAAATTGAGGACGCTGACGGATATATATTGTACTTTGGGTGTCCTCATAAGAGTTAGCCGATATATTGCTTAAGTTTTGCAATTATGGTTGACTGGACCCTTCTAATGATCACTTCCTGTCTAATAATATAATCCCAATCCCTGCCTAAAGGGTCTTTTTTTAAGGTTTGTAATTGTCGCCTTTGTTCGGTATTTTTGCTTGTTCGCTTTTTTCGAACATAATTATTTGCCGAACATGAAAAAGCACATGGTAGATCAGATACTGGAAAACTTCACCCAGCTGACAGGAATTAAAGCAAAGTGGAGAACTATTAAGGAAGCCGACTACAAGTATGATTATGTAGATGGCATTGTACAATTTAATATCGGGGGAACTAAGATTGAAATGGCTGCTGAGGCTAAAAACAATATTCAAAACCCTAATCTTCCTGACCTGATAAACCAAAAAAATCACAACAAGGAGGTTTTGGTTCTTGCCAATACAATAATGCCCCGATTTAAAAAGGAACTTCATGCTCTTGGAATTAATTACATTGATGCTGCAGGCAATGCCTTTGTAAAACATGACCCGTTATTTGTCATGATTGAAGGCCGAAAAGAACTGGAGAATCAGAAAGAATTTAAAGCAAAACCATTCAGCAAAGCAGGTCTCAAAGTGATTTTTCAATTTTTGCAGCATGATGATTACATCAACGAGACTTTCAGAGAAATAGCTAAAGCAACAGAGGTAAGCCTCGATACAGTGCACAAAACTGTTAATGGATTAAAAGAACTTCAGTATCTGGTTCCATTAAATAATTATACACTTAAATGGAATAGAAAGAAGGAATTGTTTGATAGATGGATAACGGAGTATGAAACCCGCCTGAAACCGAGTCTTCAAATAGGAACCTTTGCTTTCATTAATGACAAAGACTTTCTCAACTGGAAAAAGATCAATTTCAAAAGTACGCTGACAAAATGGGGCGGTGAGCCTGCCGGTGAACTGCTTACTGGTTTTCTCAAACCGGAAAAATTAACCATATACACCAAGGAGAATAGGCTCGACTGGATTAGAAATTATAAGTTAGTGCCTGGTCCTAAAGGATATATCAGCATCTACGACAGGTTTTGGAAACAGGGTGAACAAGAGAAAAATACGGCTCCTCCATTGCTTGTTTATGCGGACCTGATTAATACCGGTAACAGAAGAAACATTGAAACAGCCCAAAAAATTTATGAGCAATATTTACAGGATAAATTTTAAAGAACTCAGGCAAGAAAATCTAAAAGATATTTTTGCATCTTTTGAAAGGGCATTACAAGCTCTTGATATTGATTTTTATTTAATTGGTGCATTGGCTCGTGATACCTGGTTTGCTCAAAAAAACATTCGGACGTTGGGTACAAAAGATGTAGACTGGGCTGTAGCTGTTTCCGAAGAATCCCAATTCAAAAAGTTGAAGGAATTTCTGATTAAAAATGAAGGCTTTTCTGACTCTTCGTCGAACGAATATATAGTATTTGATAAAAAAGGACAGCAGATTGATCTACTTCCTTTCGGGGCAATAGAAATTGAAAGTAATAAATTTATTGACAGTACAGGCATTGCACGTTCCGACATAACCGGATTTCAGGAAGTTTATGAGGGAGCTGTAGAGGATGTAAAATTCGAAGGCAAATACACATTTAAAGTTTCCTCTTTACCGGGTATTGTTATCTTGAAACTTATTGCGTTCGATGACAGGCCGGAAATGAGGACTAAGGATATTCAGGATATAGGATCCATTCTCAATAATTATTTTGACATTGAAACAGAAATGATTTACCGAAAATATGTGGACCTTTTTGAAGTATACGGGGAATTGCCATCCGTGGCTGCAAGGGCATTGGGCCGGGAAATGCAACCTATTTTAAATCGAAACCTGCTGCTAAAAGAAAGACTTCTTTCAATTCTTTATAAGAATATTGAAAAGTTAACAGAAAGTCCAATAGGACTTATACTTGTAAATGTTCTCAATTTAAGTCCGGCATCAATTGAAGATGCTGTTGGATTATTAAACGAAATCGTTACAGGAATTCATGATAAAATTGACAGTACTTCGTCAAAAAGCAGTGTTGACAATGAATATTTAAAACAAGTTGCATTTTTTAGGGATATTACAAATGGTGATTTTGAATTAACTGTTCTTTCACCTCTCTATCCTGTATCGCCTCATTCTATTTTCTCAAAGGATTGCCATTTTATTAAACTATCTGGAAAGTCAATTTATCGGTTTTATATGATCTTTTATATAGCAACAGGTGAAACTCATAAAATCCTTATTACTCCCAATCCAGTTACATCTGTTGTCGAGGGACTGTGGGAGATACCACTAAATAGATGTCAGATTAAATTTGAGCTTGTAACCCAAAACAACCATCATGGTGAGGAGTATTGTAAGCTATCTTTTCAACTTGGTCATGGCAATGAATAGATTTAAATGAATAGATTACTCTTTGCGGCTTTGCGTGAAATGCATTCCTTCAATCGAAGCAAGCCTACTTCAACTCTAATATTTAAGTTAATGTAATAATTAGATAACCTTTACACCAGGAACCCATTCCCACGTGTCGATACCTTTGCCCGGCTATGGAGATCAGTGTACAGCAAATAAGAGCGGGGGATACAAAGAGTTTTGAAAAAGCCTATCAGCATTACCACACAAAATTGTATTTCTATGCTTTCAAACACCTGCAGTCAGCCTTTCTCTCCGAAGAAACGGTTCAATTAACATTCATCAAACTCTGGGAAAACAGGCAAAAGTTATCCGACAGCGTTGACCTGTCGACGCAGGTATTCCGCGTGGCCAAGAGCACAATGATCGATCTCCTGAGAAAGGAACAAACCTCCAAAAAACATTTACTGGTCCCGGCTGACGATGCACATGGCCTCTACGTCGAAACGGATATTACCTACAAGGACGAGCTTCGCCGGGTCAATGAAATCATCGAAGAAATGCCACTGGCGAGAAAGATAGTGTTCAAGCTGAGCCGCTTCGATGATCTTTCACATAAGGAGATCGCGGAACATTTGTCCATCTCCACGAAAACAGTCGAAAACCAGATCGGGCGGGCTATCCGTCACCTGAAGGACAAAATCGGCTTCCTCATTTCCGTATTACTTTAAAGCTGCCGGTTACCACATCGCACTATTAACTAATTGTTACGCGTGGGGGAACGGCCCTTTTTAAACGAAGTATAGCTATATGGATATCACCGAAGACATGATAGAACGATTCATTATTGGTGACTGCAGCGCGGCCGAGAAAAAAAACGTCCTGGAATATTTCCGTCGACACCCGGACCTCCTCCAATCACTACTATCAGAAAAAAGCTGGAGGGTATTTGAGACTCCGCTCGGCTTACCAACTGATACTTCGGTCAGAATGTTGAATAATATCCGGGCAGTGACAAGGCCGGGTAAGACAGCTATAATAGTCCGGTATCCCTGGCTATCGGCGGCAGCAATGGTGATCGTTGTTCTATGCGTCTATCTGTTCACCAATGATTTTAAAGAACAGCAGTTTGTTGACCTCTCTGACAAACATCCGATCGAAAAGAAAACTTACCAGCAAAATATCAATCTAACAAACAGCCCGGTATCGCTGGCCCTGTCAGATGGCACTATCATTGAATTATCACCAGGCAGCGAACTTGCCTACGATTCACTGTTTGCCGGCAACCGGAGGGATGTTTTTTTGAAAGGCCAGGCTTTATTCCATGTTGCTAAAGACCCCGCAAGGCCATTCACTGTATATGCAGGAAGGCTGGCCACAACGGCGCTCGGTACCATTTTCAAGATCACCGCATTCAGCGGGGAAACGAAGACCACGAGCATCCTTCTGCTGGAAGGAAAAATTGTGGTAAACCCTGACAGCATCCTTAAAACAAGGGGTATACAACAAGCCATACTGCAACCAGGGCAGGAGCTTCGTTTCGATCCGATTAAACAGCTGGCCTTCGTAAGGATTAAGGAGATCATGCACGCGAATGCGGCGCACCGGAAGACGCTGCATAAGAGGGATACTTCGCCAAACGACATACTCAGGTTCCACGATGAACCCCTCGCCAGTGTATTCGATGCACTCGCTCAAAAGTATCAGCAAAGAATATCCTATAGTAGAATCCAACTTTCCGGTATGAGTTTCACCGGCGAATTCAACAACAAGGAATCAATATTCGAATTTATACAAACGGCTTGCCAGCTCAACGGGCTTACAGTTCATCGCTCTGATAAGATGATCATCGTAAGCAGTCCATGATTCATTAAGTAACCATTATTATAAACAACTGAAAAAAACATGCAAAAACATGTGCAGGAATCTTATTGTCTAAACTGAAACAATTTAATATGAATTAATATGAATGCAACGATCAAACCAATTAAACTGCTTCTGAAAACGGTAGGTTTACTACCATTCTTTGTCTGCGTTATCACATCACAAGCACAGAATGCAGGCTCCGTCGCTACGGGAATAATAAAAAACAGCGATGGCGAAGTATTAAGCGATGTAGTGGTAACTATGCAAAACAGTTCCAACCATCCCGTACTCAACACCACCTCCAACGAAAAGGGCATCTTCATCCTGGACAACCTGCAGCCGGGCGGACCATACAGGTTCATTTTTAGTCACGTCGGCTATATCCCCGACACACTTTCAGGATATACTGTGACTGAGAAAGCAAGGATTTCATTGTCCGTTAATTTGAAACAGCAATCAAACGAATTGAACGAGGTGGTTGTCACCGCCCTCGGAATCCGCCGGGAAGAAAAATCACTGGGATATGCGGCTCAAACGATAAAAGCAAACGCCGTGACAGATGCGAAGACTCCGAATTGGATCAATTCACTCTCGGGAAAAGTAGCGGGACTAACGATACAAGGTGCAGGCGCCGGGCCCATCGGTTCGTCGCGCATCACACTGAGAGGCGAATCATCGCTCAACCTGGATAACAACCAGGCATTGATCATCATCGATGGAGTACCGGTAAGCAAACGGATAACAGGCACTGGCTTTTCATCTAACCTGTCTGCCGACAACCCGGTTGACTTCGGCTCGGATCTTTCTGATATAAACCCTGACGATATTGAAAAGGTGACAGTATTAAAAGGAGCCGGAGCCACAGCCCTTTATGGAAGCCGTGCTGCCGGTGGCGTTATTCTCATTACTACTAAGTCAGGGCAAAGAAAGGAGAGGGGCATCGGCATCACATTCAATTCCAATGTAAGCATGGACCAGGTAAACCGTTGGCCGGATTACCAGTATGAATACGGAGAGGGAAGAACTGATGCCTATTACTCATATCTCAACAGCGTCGATGGCAGCAACACCAGTACGACCGTTGCAGCCGGAAGAGCATTCGGACCAAGGTTCAATGGCCAGTCGTATTTTCAGTATAACCCAAATTCTCCCGATGGCAAACCAACCGAACGCACTCCCTGGGTAGCTGATAAAGATTATATTACCGGCTTCTTCAAAACGGGACTAACAGTTTCCAACAGCATATCCATCGATGGCGGCAACGACAAAGGTTCCGCACGCCTATCGTTGACCCACCTCAAGAATGAATGGATACTGCCGAATACCGGGTTCGAAAGGATCAATGCCGCACTATCCGTGAACCAGAAGATCAGCGACAAATTAAAGATCAGCGGCAGGGTCAATTACACTAATAAGAAAAGCGACAATCTTCCAGGAGCGGGATACAACAACCAGTCGATGATGTATTTCCTGATCATCGGAACTACACCTAATATCAGACCCGAATGGTTCAAGCCTTACTGGCAACCGGGACTGGTAAACGTGAAGCAGAAAAATCCATTTAATACAGGCCCCGATAATCCATACCTCGACCTGTATGAAATGCTGAATAAGATAAATAAACATGGTGTTATCGGTACGATCTCGGCGAACTACCAGATAAGCCCCAGGTTGGAACTGATGCTGCGTTCCGGCACCGACATGTCTTATGAATACAGATCGCAACAACGCCCGTTCAGTATGACCAAATTCCCCAATGGCATGTTCAGGGAACAGAGCGTATTCAACTACGAGATCAACACGGACGCATTACTGACCTATCATGATAATATCGGCAAAGATTTCAAGTTCACCGTCTCTGCCGGCGGAAATGCGATGCGGCAAACCTATGACTTCGCGGGTATGTACGCCGATCAATTGGCACAGCCAGGAATATATATGATCTCTAACAGTCTTTTCCCCGCCGTTGCAGATCCGCAGAAATCCAAGAAGGCGCTTAACAGCCTCTATGCATCCACACAGTTTTCATATAGGGAGAAAATTTTCCTCGACATAACAGGCCGCAACGATTGGTCAAGCACATTACCAGAGGAAAACAATTCCTATTTCTATCCTTCCGTAAGTACGAGTCTCCTGCTTAATGAAATGATACAAATGCCGGTGGCCGTATCACTCGCCAAACTGAGGTTCTCATGGGCACAGGTCGGCAATGACGCTTCACCATACAATACAGATAAATATTATGACAGGATCTATAGCAACAGCTTCACCAATCCAGGCACATTATACAATCCCAATCTTAAACCAGAAATAACCTCCAGTTACGAAGCTGGATTTGATCTGCGCTTATTTAATAATCGTATAGGTCTCGACCTCGCCGTCTATACCAACAATAGCCGCAACCAGATCATCGCGCTTCCCGTTGATCCCATTTCCGGCTATAATAGCAAGGTGGTGAATGCTGGCTTAATCAACAGCAGGGGTATCGAAGCAGTTATAACTGGAAAACCCATTTTAAATAAAAATTTCACCTGGACCACTACGCTTAACTGGAGCATGAACCGCAGCTATGTGAAGGAACTCGCCGAAGGAGTCACCAGCCAGATCATCTACAACCATGGCGGCAACGTGACCATCGAGGCCAGGGTCGGTGGACGGATGGGCGACATGTACGGACGTCCACTACTTCGAAACGATGAAGGAAAGATCATTTACTCCGCCACCTCCGGTCTGCCTTCAGGACTCGACCCGGTAGCTATAAAAATGGGTAATGCCTTCGCCGACTGGAAAGCCGGACTGATGAATGAGTTTACCCTAAAGAATTTCAGGTTCAGCTTCCTGCTGGATGGACAAAAGGGCGGAAGCATCTGGTCGCAGACCAATTATAAAAACAATAGCCTAGGTAAGACAAAGGTCACCCTCCCCGGCCGTGCTGAAGGCGGAGTGATAGGTGACGGCGTAGTATTGAACACTGCAAGTGGTAAGTATGAACCGAATACCAAGCGGGTACCAGCCGGATCATACTACGAAACGATGTATAATGATGCTATCACGGAGAACAACATTTTCGACGCGTCATTTCTTAAACTGAGAGAGGTGCGCATCGAGTTCAGCCTTCCAAAAAAATGGCTTCAGCGTCTGCCTATTGAACAGACCAGTATTGCCATCTATGGAAGGGATCTGTTCAACATTACCAATTTCCCTGCATTCGATCCTGAAGGAGGAAATCTTAACAACGGGACGTTGACACCCGGAGTGGAGCTAACGCAATTCCCTTCAACCCGTACGATGGGAATCAATCTTACTTTAAAATTTTAATAAAGCAATATGATACGGATCAAACAATATTATATCGTAACATTATCTGCAATGCTATTTTGTGTTGCATGTACGAAGAATTTCAAGGAATTCAACACCGATCCCAACCGGCCTAAAGGAATTACACCGGGTGTGATCCTCGGTCAGCTGCAATACCGGATCGTGAATACTACAATCAACGAGGGTCGTTTCTTTACACATGAGCTGATGCAGGTGGATGCACCCAGGGCAAGTTCGGGTGCGGGTGGCCTTCACCGTTACGTTATTCAACCGGGTGGCGCTGTATGGAGTAATTTTTACCGGTATATGACAGACATCGAAGACATCTATTCTATCGCGAACGAACTGAATGAGAATAATTATAAAGGCATCGCCCTGGTCTATAGATGTTGGGCCTATTCGATCCTGACAGATCTGTACGGCGATGTTCCCTTTAGTCAGGCCACGAAAGGAACGGACGACAATTTCCTGCCGGCATTCGATAAACAAAAAGACATCTATATGCGGCTCCTGAATGATCTGGATACTGCGAATACTTTGTTCAATACTACTAAGGGGCTGACATTCGGCGGCGATCTCGTATATGATGCTAATGCCTCTTCCACCGCAGGCGCCGGTATTCTTAAATGGAAGAAGTTTGCTAATTCTTTAAAACTTCGCCTGTTGCTACGCATCATTAAACGCGATGGAGAAATAAACGTGAGCGAACAGATAAGTAAAATGCTGGCCGATCCCACCGCATATCCCATGTTCAGCGGTAATGCGGATGAAGCAATATTTAAGTACCCGGGTGTTACACCTTACTTCAACCCATTCTACCTTACAAGGCAGTTGGAATGGAGAGATCAGAACTGCTTTACAAAATATTTCATCAATAACCTGAATGCCGTGAATGACCCGAGGCTCTCCGTATGGGCGACAACAGTGACGGTGAATGGCGCTACAGCATACCAGGGAATTGAAAGTGGCTACCCTACAACCGTTTCCTACCCGGTCGGCGCCAACTCCAGTTACCCCGATGCGCTGAAGACGCTACCCTCACTCGGTGTAATGATGACCTACGCTGAACTTGAATTCATCAAGGCCGAACTTTCCCTCAAAGGGTTTTCAACTGGCAAGACTCCGAAGCAACATTATGAATCCGGTATCACCGCATCCATGAAACAGTGGGGTGTAGCATTGCCATCAGGTTTCCTGGCGCAGCACGGAGTCGCATATGACGCGGCAGCGCCGAAGGAGACTCAGCTTGAGTCGATCATTCAACAGAAATATTATGCCTTCTTCTTCAATGACTATCAATCATGGTTTGAAAAAAGAAGAACGGGCTATCCTGTACTACCGAGAGGATCAGGCATTCCGGTTGAAAATGCATTCCCGGTACGTGTACCCTTCCCTACCTACCTGCAATCGCTGAACCCAAAGAGCCTGGCCGATGCGGTTGCATCCATGGATGGCGACAATACGAATATCAAGGTATGGTGGGATAAATAGCTAGTGTGGTGGGATTAATAGTCAGATAAAAAACTTAATAAAAAACAGTATATGAAAAGGTTTAAAAAATATATTCTTATAGTCGTCTTACTTGTAAGTATTGCCGACCTGAATGCACAGGATAAGGTGAATAAGGATAAGATGAATAATAATTCAGGAAGCAAAACACTGATCGTATTCTTCGACGGGCTGCGACCGGATTATATCACACCAGAAGCAATGCCAAATCTTTATGCATTCAAAAAGAGATCGTCTTATGGAAAGGAGCATCATAGCGTCTTCCCTACGGTAACTCGTGTCAATTCTTCATCCTATTCTACAGGAAGTTATCCATCAACACATGGATTAATGGGTAATAGTGTCTTCTTCCCGGAGGTATCGAAAACTACTGCGTTAAATACCGGTGATGCGAGTCAGTTGCAAAAGATAGCAGAGGCCACCAATGGCAAACTGCTGACCACGATCTCGTTGGGTGAGATCATACAATCTGCCGGTAAGAGAATGATGGTATTCAGTTCAGGTTCCACCGGGCAGGCCTTCCTGCAGAATCATACTATCAGCGGCGGTGCAATCATCAACCCATCGATGATCCTCCCTGCTTCATTGAAGGATAGCATCTATAAAGAGATCGGTCCGATACAACCGGGTGGAAAACATAAATGGGTTACCGATGCATTGATCCGTTATGGATTCTCCGCAGATGGTCCATTGGTAAGTGCCATCTGGTTCTCTGACCCGGATGGAGCGGCGCATGAACACGGCATCGGCTCACCAGAGGCGATGGCATCCATCAAATCGGTAGACTCACAGTTCGGTCGGATCATCGCCAGCCTGGAAAGTAAAGGACTAAGTCAATCGTTCAATATTCTTATTTCAACGGACCATGGCTTCATGACTTATGTGGGCCAAGCCAAGAAAAGTCTCGCGCAGATACTGATTGATGCCGGTTTGAAACAAGCTGTTAATTCGGAGGATGTGGTGACCGCCGGCGGGGCCATTCACGTAAAAGATCATAACCCTGAACTGATCAGAAAGATAGTAGCCTTGTTGCAACCCATGGATTTTGTCGGTACTATATTTACAAAGGGGGCGAAACCCGGGGATCTGAAAGGCGCGGTACCGGGCACGCTTTCATTCGAAACGATCCATTGGGATCACGAACGCTCTGCAGATATCTTACTGGATGCATTTTGGGACGACCGTAAGAACAGTGCGGGATATGCCGGGGCAAGTTTTATTCCTGGTGTAGCCGGCCATGGCAGCCTGAGTCCATATGATGTACATATTCCGCTGATCGTGTCGGGTCCGGCTTTCAAGACCTCATTCGAAAGCGATCTTCCAACATCCAATGTAGATCTGGCGCCGACTATCTTACAGATCCTCGGCATTGCTATCCCGGCATCGATGGACGGGCGCGTTATGAATGAGTTCTTAAATAAACCTTTATCGAATAAAAAGGAAACGACCAGGAAGGAAGTAATCGAGACTTCAGTTGAATATCCCGGAGGTAATTACCATTTAATGTTGGAGCGAACGATAATGGGAAAATATAAGTATGTGAATTTTGGAAAAGTAAGCAGGACCAAGGTTAAATAAAGTCGTGTCTCAACTCCGGTAAATGCTGCGAAAATTTCAATATTGCATCAACTTTCGGGTTGGTGCAATATTTTTTTTTGTCCGCTTAGCAGTATCAAAAGCGAACACCTGACACATCAATCCGATATTTCAAAGACCTGATTAACAAGTTGATGCTAAACTGGCTTAATATTTACTGAATTTCTTCATCAACTTGCCACTCCATGTTCAGAAACTATCTCAACAGCTCCCTTAGGAACTTGTCGAAAAACCGGCTTTCTTCTATCATAAATATCAGCGGCCTCGCCGTAGGAATTGCAGCTGCCCTACTGATATTTTTTGTTGTCCAGTTTGAAACGAGCTTCGACTCATTTCACAAAAAACGAAATAACATTTACAGGATAACGTCCACCTTTTCCGGCCTGGACGGACTTAGATATTCCGGTAATACGTCATTCCCCGTAGCGCCCCAGCTCCGTCTCGATTTTCCACAGGTAGAAGAAGTTGCCTCTATCTTCAGGCAAGGAGATGGACAAATCAATGCGCAATCTGATAAAACCAAGCAGGAACAAAAATTTCAAGAGAAGGATATCTTCTATTCCGAACCCGGGTTTTTCCAGATGTTCGATTTCGAATGGTTGGCAGGTAGCCCGGAAACTGCATTATCTCAACCCAACAGTGTCGTACTGACGCAGGAGCTTGCAGATAAATACTTCGGCACCTGGAAGGTCGCGATCGGGAAAACCATTCGCCACAATAATCGCTTCACTTATAAGATATCTGGCATACTCAAAAACGTTCCGGAAAATACCGATTTCCCATTGAGCGTAATAATTTCTTATGAAACACTGAAAAGTACAGACTATAAAGAAAGCCTGAAGGACTGGATAGGTACTTATCACGGCGCCTACACTTTTGTGGTACTCTCTCCCTCGTATGGCTTGAATAAATTCCAGGCTGATCTGAAAGCGTTCTCAAAAAAGTACAAACCTGCTCAGAATGCAGGTGACCTTTTTAATGCCCAACCACTCGCCGAAATGCATTACGATGAGCGTTTCGGCAACTATCGCACACACACATTCAGTCACCAGCTGGTTTCTATACTTTCACTGATCGCCATCTTTCTTATAGGGATCGCCTGTGTGAACTTCATCAATCTTGCGACAGCGCATGCGGTTAACAGATCGAAGGAAGTAGGTGTACGAAAAGTGCTGGGTAGCAGTCGCGGTCAACTCACATTCCAGTTTCTCAGCGAATCATTGTTGATCACCGTTGCTGCTTTTGCAATCGCAATCGGGATATCCATTACAGCGCTTCCTTTTCTTAACCAACTGCTTGCTACCAGTATGACGGCAGGCATGTTACTAAGCCCAACCGTGATTAATCTGATGGTGATTCTTGTTTTACTGATTACGATCTTATCAGGTTTATACCCTGCAATTATTATGTCGGGCTTTAAACCGGTGACTGCATTAAAAGGCAAGATCAGTTCAAAGATGGTTGGAGGAATATCTCTACGACGATCATTGGTTGTATTGCAATTTTCTATTGCACAGATCCTGATCATCGGCATGTTGATCGTGGTAAAACAAACAGTTTATTTCAAAGATGCTCCTCTGGGATTCGACAGGTCGTATGTGGTGAATGTTCCGATAGCGAACGATAGCGCGAACCAGTCGAAAACCAACGCCTTTGTGAACAGGTTACGCAATCACCCCGGCATCGAAAATATAAGTCTCAGCTATGCCAGTCCTTCTTCCGAAGATAACTGGACAAGTAAATTCCGGTTCAACCAGTCGACCCATGAGACCGACTTTGGAGCAAATCTAAAGTGGGCAGATGCAGATTATTTCAAGACTTACCGCATTGAATTCGTCGGTGGTCGCCAATACTATGCAAGCGATACGATCAGGGAATATGTCGTGAATGAAACACTCGCTAAAAAGCTCGGTTATTTAAACCCTTCAGATATACTCGGGAAAACCATCAATTTTGGTAGCGAAGGGGAAGGCATTCCCATTATCGGTGTAGTTCGTGATTTCAATGCTTTATCCCTGAAGCAGCCGATGTCGCCTGTTGTACTCAGCACCTGGAATGGTACTTATCAGGTAATGAATATCAGGGTAAAACCTGAAACGCAAAAAGCAACGCTGGTTGTAGTAGAAAAACTTTGGAAAGAAACTTACCCCGACAAGATATTTAGTTACAGTTTCCTTGATGATACTATTGATAGCTTTTACAAACAGGAAAACCAGCTTTCCATATTGTACAAAGTTTTTGCAGGAATTGCCTTATTCATTTCCTGTCTCGGGTTGTATGGACTTGTCATGTTTATCGCTACCCAACGCACAAAGGAAGTGGGTATCCGAAAGGTGCTTGGTGCTTCTACTTCAAGTATTGTGTACCTGTTATCGAGAGAATTTATATTACTGATCGTGCTGGCTTTTGTAATTGCTTCGCCTGTGGCATATTATTTTATGCATAACTGGTTGCAGAATTATACATATCGCATTCAACCGGGATATTCCATTTTCTTATTTGCGTTTATCGGGTGTATCGTTGTTGGCTGGCTAACGGTGGGACATCGGGCAATGAAAGCAGCGAAAGCGAACCCGGCAAAGAGTCTAAAAACGGATGGTTGATACGAACAACCTACATCAATTCTGACAACGTTATTTAACATCACTGTAGTTGTAAAAGTTCGCCTTCCAACATTAGTTGTAAGCTTCTTTTTGATGCCACAGATGTCAGCGATCTCTTACATACAGGAGTTGGTCTTTTGAAATATGACTAATAACTTTGGAATTGAAAAAAATGTTTAATTTGTATTACAACAAACGATTGTTGCCAACATGAAAGTTTACAATTCCTTAAAATAGGGATTCACTTCTTTTATCGTTGCGTCGATACGTTTGCATCTTATTTAGAATCCAGATATCCTGTTGAGATACCAGGCATCTTTAACCATTACTAACTAAATACTGAATGATGAAAATTGAACTTAAGCGATCCCGCTACTTGGGTTTGGTTCTGCTGCTCTTACTGGGCATTTCCTTTCAAAGTCTGGCACAAACAAATGCAACCGTTACAGGTACTGTAAAGGATGATGGTGGCGCACCGCTGTCTAACGTAACGGTTGTGGCTATCAATGAGTCGGACAGTACCTTGCAAAAAAGTGCTATGACAAACGAGCTGGGTGTTTTCCGGCTTGAACTTGCTACAGGCACTAATTACCGTTTCAGAATGTCCTATGTTGGCTTTCAGACACTGGAGATCCGGAACTATTCGTTAAATCCCGGGGAAAACAAGGCTGTTATGGCAACAATGGTTACTTCCTCAACTGCTGCCCTGGATGAGGTGATCGTAGTAGGTTTTGGTACACAAAAAAGACTAAATGCCACAGGTGCGGTTGATCAGATCAGTTCCAAAAACCTGGAAAGCCGGCCCATAACCAACCTTACCCAGGGGCTGCAAGGCCAGATCCCGAATCTGAACCTGAGAATGGCAGACGGCAAGCCCACCCAGTCGCCCAGTTATAATATAAGAGGTACAACTTCTATCGGTCAAGGTGGTAATGCACTGGTTTTGATCGATGGGTTTGAAGGGGATCCCAGTTTGATAAATCCAAACGACGTAGAGACAGTATCGGTTCTAAAAGATGCTGCCTCTGCTGCTATATATGGAGCAAGAGGAGTATTTGGTGTGGTTCTGATCACTACTAAGAAAGGTGTCAAGGGCCGTACCAGTGTAACTTATTCCAGCAATTTCGCATTAAAATCGCCTATCACAACCCCCGATTTTGTAACCGATGGTTATACCTGGTCTAAAATGTTTGCCGAAGCTTTTGTAAATGGTGATGGTGCATTCCCGCAAAATGCCAATAAGACACAGAAGTTTTCCCAGGCATACCTTGATGAATTCAAACGCAGGGCAGAGTCAGGACAGCCCTACAACACTGTAGAAGTCAATCCTACTACTGGTGAGTATACATATTATGGAAGCACCGATTATTATGCTGAGCTATACAAGAAAAACACGCCGGCGTTTGAGAACAATATTTCTGCAAGCGGGGGAAGCGACAAGGCGAGCTTTTTGGTTTCGGGACGTTTCCTGAATCAGAAAGGACTTTTCCGCTACAACAGTGATGATTATGATATGAAAAATATCCGCGCCAGGGGTTCTATTGAAGTATTTCCCTGGCTGACTATTGAGAACAATATGGATTATTCCAGTATGAACTACCATAACCCCATCAACGTGGGTGAAGGCGGCGGAATCTGGAGGAATATTGCCGATGAAGGAAAACCCACCATGCCTTTGTATAATCCTGATGGCACGCTGACTTTTGCATCTGTTTATACCATAGGTGATTTTATATATGGAAAGAATGGAATCGATACTCGTCGAGATGTACTCCGGAACATTACCGGCCTGAGAAGCAAATTCTTCAATAATAAGTTTCGGGTGAATGCCGATTTTACTTTCCGTAATACGGATGAAAGCAGAAATCAAAAGCGTGTCCAGGTACCCTATAGCAACTTCCAGGGAGTTACTGCGTTTGTGGGAACAACTACCAACGATTTATTATTTGACGAACGGAAAACCAGGTATTGGGCGACAAACATCTATGCAGAATTTGAACCTGATTTGGGCGGTGACCATTATTTGAAGGTAATGGTTGGTTATAATTACGAACAGTCTACCTATAATCGTCTTAACGTTCAGCGCAACGGGATTATTTTCGAAGACGCTTTTAATCTGAATCTTGCAGCAGGGCAGTCTATTGCTACCAGTGGTGATTACGAACAATGGGCTTTTGTGGGCGGGTTTTCAAGATTAAATTATTCTTTCAAAGATCGCTACCTGGTCGAAGTAAATGCTCGTTACGACGGTTCATCAAAATTCCCGGCAGATCAACAATATGGTTTTTTCCCTTCTGTTTCTGCAGGTTGGAGAATCAATAAAGAAGCGTTCTGGCATGTTTCACCAAACATTATCTCTGATCTGAAAATCAGGGGATCATATGGCGCACTTGGGAATGGTAACATTGATTCCTATCGATTCCAGGAGCTCTTTGCTGTAACCCAATCATCTGTGATTTTAGGCGGCACAAGACCTCAGACCACGCGTAATCCCAATGTAATCCCTGAAGGTTTAACCTGGGAAACTTCAACAACAACCAACATCGGTTTGGATATAACCATGCTGGCTGGCCGCCTGAGTTTTGTGGGCGATGCGTATATCCGCAAAACCACGGATATGTTCACGTTTGGCCTGACGCCTCCCGCTACGTTTGGAGCAGATGTTCCAAAGGGCAACTATGCTGACCTGACTACGAGTGGATGGGAAGCTTCCCTTACCTGGAATGACAAAGTTGGTGGTGGAAATAAACCCGTCAGGTACAATGTGCGTTTGATTTTAGCAGACAACAAAACAAAAATCGACAAGTATAACAACCCCGATAAATTCTTGAGCACCGACCCTAATAACCCAACTTACTATGTCGGACAAACGCTGGGCGAAATATGGGGTTATGAGACAGAAGGGTTCTTCCTTGATGCCGCAGATATCGCTTCACATGCCAAGCAAAATCCACAGATGCGGGCCTCGCCTTCGGGGTTATGGTTCCCCGGCGACATTAAGTTGAGAGACCTGAACAAAGATGGGTTAATCAACGTGGGTGAAAATAAAGCTGATAAGTCTGGGGACAGAAGGATCATCGGTAATTCATCGCCCAGGTATACATATGGAGTAAATCTCGGCGCAGACTGGAATAATATCTCTTTCTCTGTTTTCTTCCAGGGAGTGGGAAAGCAACAATGGTATCCAAGCACCGAAACAGAAATGTTTTGGGGGCAATACAATCGCCCGTATAATAACGTACCCGTTTTCCATTTGGGTAACATGTGGACGCCGGAAAACACAAATGCATATTTTCCAAGAACCATGTCCAGAGCTGCGTCCAATAATACTAACCGCACACTCGGTGTGGCACAGACACGCTATTTACAAAACGTTGCTTACGTGAGAATGAAAAATGTCCAGCTTGGTTATAGCCTGCCTTCCAAATGGATCGGTCGGATTGGCGCCCGCAGTCTGAGAGTTTACTTCTCGGGCGAGAACCTCTTCACCTCTTCGCCAATGTACAAGATTGTGAAGAATACTATAGACGTCGAAAACGCTGTGGTTGCAGATCGGGACCTGAACAATAACCCTACAAACGGTGATGGTTACAATTACCCGATGTTAAAGAGTTACTCTTTTGGAATCAACGTTGTATTTTAAAGCTATTCGACAATCAACAAAAAATATTTACGAATGAAAACATTATATATAGGGATACTGGTTGCTGCATTCGCTTTCACATCTTGTTCCAAACTGGACCAGGTTCCGGGAGCCACCGCTTCAAAAGACGCCGTATTTGGTTCAGAAAATGGTCTGAAATTATACACAAACTCCTTTTATGGTCTGGAGTTCCTGCCAAGAAACACTACCACGCGTGATGAGATGTCTGATTACTTGGCGGTAAAGGCTGTTTCGGATTTCATCCGGCAGGGAGGATATGGAGCCAACAACAGTACAGGCTGGACCTGGAGAGACTTAAGAAACATGAACTACTTTATCGAGAACAATAATGACCCGGCGGTGCCTGAAAACATCAGGAATAACTATACAGGTATTGCCCGCTATTTCAGGGCTTATTTTTACCTGGAAAGGGTCAAGCGTTTTGGTAATGTACCCTGGATTGGAAAAGCACTGGATATCGATGATCCGGCGTTAATGGCGGGTCGTGATTCAAGAGAGTTAGTGATGGATTCTGTATTGGCTGATCTCAATTATGCCAGCGCCAATATAATAGCTACTAATGATCCTACACGTACCACCATTACGAAATGGGTGGCATATGCTTTTAAATCGAGAGTCTGTCTTTTTGAAGGGACATTCCGGAAATACCATACCAATCTGAATCTGACAGCCTCAGCCAACAAATGGCTTGAGGAATCTGCTTCCGCTGCGGATGAAGTCATCAAGAAAGGAGGATACTCACTTAACACTGCCGGAGGTCCTGGCTTATCTTATCGCCAGGTGTTCACCAGCAATACACCTTTAGCAAATGAAGTATTACAGGCCTCAGTCTCTGATGTCAATCTTGGAGTATTGGGTGATGCCAACTGGTGGTGGACGAGCGGTACTTACGGAGCAAAGGCAAGTTTAACACGAACCTTCATTAACACCTATCTGAACCTCGACGGCACTCCTTTTACCAACAATCCTGCATACAAGACTACACTGTTTAAAGATGAAGTCAAAAACCGTGACCTGAGGCTGAAACAAACAATTCGTTCAGGAGATTATAAACGGATCAACAATGGTGCACAAGTGCCAGCCCCGCCCGTATTCTCCTACACATTTACAGGATACCAGCCTATCAAGTACACATTGGACGATGTATATTATGACGCTGGGGCTTTAAATACGAATTCAGTACCATTGTTCCGTTATGCTGAAGTATTATTAAACTTTGCAGAGGCAAAGGCAGAGCTCGGTACTTTAACCAATGCTGAATGGGCACTTACTATTGGTGCACTGAGAGCAAGGGGCGGTATCACCGGTGGTCTTGCAACAAAACCTGCCATCGCAGATCCATACCTGGTGGCAAATTATTTTCCCAATATTTCGGATCCTTCTATTTTGGAAATCAGGAGAGACCGCGGTGTTGAACTGAGCCTGGAAGGCTTCCGTTTTGCCGATATCCTGAGATGGAAAGCAGGAGAATTGATGGAGCAGGAATGGAACGGATTTTACGTGCCTGCGCTCAATACACCATTGGATCTGAATGAAGATGGTATTCTTGACGTGGCATTTTATCAAGGAACGCGTCCATCGCCGGCCGTTGCTGGTGTAACCTATGTGGATGTTTCGCCGAAAATAGGCACTGCTACAAATTCACAATTGCTGAGAAATGGTACTTCAGGAGAACTAATCTGGATGAATGAAATCAAAAGGGATTGGACGGAACGCATGTACTATTATCCTATTCCCCTGAACGATTTGCAGCGTAATCCAAACTTAAAACAAAATCCAGGGTGGGAGTGATAAAGTAAATTGGTTGACGCTTTACAACAAACCTTATTAACAGGATTTTTCCAACGATAGTTAATAGGATCTTTCGAAAATTTGTTTCGGGAGATCCTATTTTTTTCTCTTTATTCCCGCGATTTAATAATTGACCTCGCTGTCTGTTTACAAAATTCCATCACTTGCTTTTTACACGTTTAAGATCCAGATCCTGGAAGTCAAAACTAAAATTAATCCCTGGCGAAAATCCTTTCATTTTAAAGGAAGCCGCTTTGCCATTTTCGTCTAATAAAAATGTGGCAAACGCATCACAATTCATATCCCTGTAATCCCATTTTATGGCAAAAGTATTTGTGTTATAGAAATACATACGGCCATTCAATTTTGGTGAACATAGGCTTCTAGTCCAAAGTTGTTTATCCTTTACCAGGATCTCCATCTTTCATAATCCGGAGCATAAAGCTGTTGATGAATGAATGTTCCCTTGCCAGCGGCCGCATTGTAGTGAACTAAGCTCAGTCGCAGGTAAAACCAGAGGCTATGACCCGCATTTCACAAACGCAATTTATCCCCGGAGTTTTAAGTTCTTGGGCCTTGGTTACAAGCTTGTAGAGATTGGCAATCTAAGTAAAGACCAGATAGTTTTGTGTTATCAATTTGAATAACAATAAAACGACAGTCATGAAAAAGAAAACTTATTATCACATTATTCTCGATCAGAGTGGTTCCATGCAGGATTGTATAGATCCGACTATTTCAGGTTTTAACGAACAGATCCAGGTGATCAGGTCTTTACAACAACGCTATCCCGAACAGGAGATTAAAGTCGGGTTGACCTGTTTCAATCACGATGTAAATATTGTTTCATTTGGCAGGCCAGTCAATGAGCAACGGCAACTTTCCCGTGAAGAATATCAACCAAATGGACAAACTGCCTTGTATGATGCTATCGGCGAGACGGTCCTGAAGATCAAAGACAGTCTTGGTAGCATTGCTCAGCAGCAGCAGGAAGATGTTGCCATTATTGTTGTGATCCTGACGGATGGCCATGAAAACGCTTCAAAGTTGTTCAACCTCAAAGGTATCGGGAACCTCATACGCGAACTGGAGGCAGGTGGTAAGTGGACCTTTACCTATCTCGGTGCAACGCTGGATGCCCGTGAGGTAGCGGAGGCATTGTGTATCAAAAGAGAAAATAGTATGGCCTTTGAAAAAAAGCAAATGAAAGAAACATATGGCAGGCTGAGTAAATCGCTGACTAACTTCTTTGAAAACAAAGAGCATAACCGGAGTTCAGGTAGCTTCTTGTTTGATGACAAGGAATAGGGTATATTACTCACATTCAGGACAAAGAACATTGACAAATGAAGGTACACATGCTCAGAAGTAAAGAATATTCGGAACAGCAGTTCACTGAAGTGCTGCTGTTCCTGAATTCTTTTGATGGCCCTTTGAGTTTTACTGACTGCGGGCAAATTGATCCGAACAATTCATCTAACTGGGAACAGAAAACCAAAGAGGCTGATTTTTTCAGGCAGGAATTTCCCAAAAAGATGGTGCTGAAAGAATCCCTCAGTTATTCCCTCTTGCCGGAATACCGAAAAATATCCGATTGGGAGAATCTGTTTGCCGCTTGTACTGCACGCAGAAGATCATCTGTTATACCACAGGATCAAATGCTTATTTTGCTCACAACAATTGCTAACGAAAACAACTGGTTTAGCGCAGTTGATCCCAACAATAGGATGAATGGTTTTGTACACACGGGAGAGTGGGAGTTTTATGTACGTTGTTCGGGAGAATTCCCGGTATCCTACCTGACAGCGGCCCTCGTGTTGCAGTCTTTCATGTTCAGGAATTACGCGGAGCTAAAACAAGCTGTGCATGAATTTCCGATGGGCTGTGTAAATGATTTTTGTGAAGACAAAAGAAATATCATCCTGAAACTCCGGACTGCCGACATCTGCCCGGATTGCATAGAGCGATTGAACGGGAAGCTTGACGACCTGGTTATCAGGCAGGTCCTTGACATTTTCGAAGGTGTGCGCCTGAGGATGTTGTTTCACCAGAAATTCAGGCACAATCTTAAACAAAGCAAATTGAAGCTTACAAAAAAGGGCCAGATCCTGTTGCCCGATTTTGGTAATATCGAGATCAGGCTGACTCCACTCGAGAAAACGCTTTATCATTTCTTTCTTGCCCATCCTGAAGGAGTGTTGTTAACACATCTTGTGGATCACAAAGAAGAACTGGTCCGGCTATATTTTCGCTTCACGAATACCGGTGAGTTGCCAAAGATTTACAAAAGCATTGATGACCTGGTGAATGCAGGATCAAACTCTGCCAATGAGAAACTCTCGAAGATCAAAAAGGCTTTTGTAAATGCAGTTGGTCCCGAACTTGCTGAACAATATATTGTTTCCGGCGAACGCGGGGAAGTAAAGAAGTTATCGCTGCCGAAAGAAATGATTTTTGTGGAGTGATGCTGACCAGCCGTTATCATAACTACCTCCGCACTATTCAGGAAACATAAACACGTTTACCCTAACGCTTATGGATACACCGGAACGAATTCTCACAAACAGGAAGGACAGAATTACATGCTCAGCTTATTCATGTCCAACGCCGTGGCAGATGGCGTGTAGCCCCGTACTTTAAACACCTGTCTATTAGCCGGCAAATAATTGGCTTCACCACCCCGACGGGTATAAATGGCAACGCCGCCACCACCACCTTGAGCGCCGATGAAAGGTGGGGGATATGCTTTTACGATTGCAATGTCTGTCATGGGTATATTGGCGATCTGTTGTGCAGATACTCTTACTTCATCCAGGAAAAACGTTACCGGGCTGCCCCGCCACCTGGCCACACCTGTTGGTGCTATTTGCAGACCGGCAACCCTGCCTTGCAAGTAGTTAAAAACATTGGTAAAACCCATCGCACTGGGGTCATCCATAATGCTAATCAACCGCTCATCTCCCGACCGAAACAAGCCCCTAACATGTTCTTCGTTGAACTGCTGCGCCGGGGTTTTAACGGTACCCTTTACAATGACCGCCGGCAGAACGCTACCGCGGTCTGCAAAAATCGCTTCGTGGGTTTCAACAGGCTTGTCCAGGTTTGGCCGAACCGCTGCTGGCGGGTTACCTATGTAAAATGTCCGGCCTGCCACGGCCAGGGGTTCATAGCTGGAATCAAGTTGACTACTGATGCTGATATTCAGCGACTGATTATTGTCTTTTGTTCCTTGAAAAGCTAACAATGCATTGTCTTCAAACAGCCAGTTACGGATGGTAAAGGTACCGTCCGGTGCCACAGTTACTTCCTGCTCGTCCCAGTCGCCAGCTTTGGTG
Source organism: Flavitalea sp. (assembly GCF_035489435.1). Classification (NCBI taxonomy): domain Bacteria; kingdom Pseudomonadati; phylum Bacteroidota; class Chitinophagia; order Chitinophagales; family Chitinophagaceae; genus Flavitalea; species Flavitalea sp. The sequence continues at coordinate 31,654 of NZ_DATHKG010000050.1, read as the reverse complement.
AGGAGCATCGCTTTTATACTGCCGATGTTCCTCGCGTCTTTTACCTGGCCAATCACTTCGAAAAAGCGTTGCTGCAAACCCGCCAGCAAAGTGTATTTCCCAAGGGGCAATGAATCGGGTAAGAATATTGCACCGGAAGCCTGTCCCTTGATCACCGGCCAGCGGAGGCGGGTGCGCTGGCCCTCTTCGTTTTCAATTACCAGCTCCAGTGTTGCCAGGGATTGGTTCAGTATTTGACCACCGCCGTCCTTATAATCCACTGTTACAAATAAAGAATCGCCGGGTTTAAATATGTTTTTGTTGAGTTTTATATCCAACCGGCCTGTCGCCTGTTGTGCTTGCACGGAAACCGCCAGCACGAAGGCGATAAGTGGTAATAAAATAATGCTTTTCATAGATACAACCTAATCAATATTAAAGCCAGCAGCCAGTATTAAAATAAAAAAGAAAGATAAAATTGAGCATTTCTTAGCGTATGGTCGCTTACTGAGAAGATAAAAACTTACTGATAGCATGTTACACAGATCGGCTTATTTTAATGACCAATCGGCCGGTGCGTTTTGAAGGATGATGAAGCCAGGTTAATCCATGAGGTCTTTATCAGTAAACATCAATTGTGTAAGCGAGTAAACATCTGAGGTTTGATGGTTTTCGAGTGTCGACTTTTATACAAGATTGTCGACCAGTTGTCGACTTTTTTGCGCCTGTAGACCACTTCTCTATCGATAAAAAAAACCGAAAGTCAACGAATTTCTGGGCTTTGGTTCTCCCTGCTTGATCCCGCACTGGCGGGACGACCCTCTGATTAATCCCGCAGGTGCGGGATTCTCACCAAGTGAACTAATGAGGAATGAAGAATTTTGCCTACAATCAATTGTTCTATCAGCGTTCTGCTTTTTTGTTTTTTGATAAATTTTTCGGTTTTCATTGCAGTTGCTTTATCCGTGCCGCACTCAAAAATCGCGCGAAGCTCCCACGGTCTGTACTTTGACGTGAAGGTGTTAAATGGTTTGGAATTATGTTCCAATAAACGTCGATGCGGATCGTCTGAGTACCCGATATAATATTTGTCTGCTAACGGTGAATAAGGTATGTAGATAAAATACATGAAGGGAGATATTAAATTGTGGCTGCTATTATTGCAAGTTTGTCAATCCTTTCATACGAGCAATGATGAAAAGTCTCCCTACTTCGTTTTTTCTCTATTTGCGGGAGCCACTTAATAAGTACAACTTCAAATAGGATTCGAAGTTTTGCCGACCTCCTGGATCTCTGAAGTCTAGGACGACCGACCTTCTGATTGATCCCGCACCTGCATGACTCTAACCAACTGTGCAAAGGAGGAATGAAGGATGTGCCTAAAAAGCAAAGCTTCGAATTTCTTCGAAGCTTTGCTCCCCCTGCTGGACTTGAACCAGCGACCCTCTGATTAACAGTCAGATGCTCTAACCAACTGAGCTAAGGAGGAATATGTATTTGTCGATCCTAAACTTGTTTTCTCCAGCGACCCCTCTGATTAATCCCGTAAGTACGGGACTCTAACCAACTGAGCTAAGGAGGAATAAGTCTTTTGCCAATGCTAAAGTGATTTTTGAATCAGCCTCAATCAATTGGGGTTGCAAAAATAAGGATTTTGAGTTCTTCACAAAATGAAAATTCAATTATTTCTGATAACCGTCATCTTTTATTGAATCAATTCGAGTTTTGACCATTGCAGTTGACTATCGCGGCGTTTTTTGTTAATGAATTTTCCATTTAACCGACTGATTCTGAAGTTTGGAAGAATAAAACCCGGGCCCACAAGTAGGGTATCGACGGATTCGGCAACATATAATAAAATCGGCTTCTTTAAACTGTTCGTTGCAACCAAGGTATCAATTTTTGAGACGGGAGCATCAATATAAAATTCTAAAGGATAAGAGCTCTGCTTATATTGAACAACCGGCACGCCTGGATACTGGGAATTTGCAATGAATGCAGCTTCACTTCCCGACTGATATTTCAACAAATCAGGATACAGAATCCAGAAAAGCCATAGATTGATAATCAATATTCCTAGAGAAGAAATAGTGATAATCCGTTGTTTTGAGGGAAGACCACCCGTGCGCAAAACAAGAGTAACTGCAATAATCCCGGCCCCAATTATTAACCATCCAGTCCCGGTCGGCCGATAAAGGACTTGCAAAGCAATAACCCCAACAAACAAAAGACAAACCAGGATGATCTGAAGTTTCGATATCCGACCGATAACAGGGGCGCTACTTATGCCTAACAGATAATCAGCCGTGATAACCGCAAAAAAAGGAAATACAACATTGAGATAATGCGGAAGTTGAAAACGCGATAAAGAAAAGAGTAAAAACGTCAGGATCGCCGCGAAAAAACTGTACCACTCCAGGCCGGGTTTACGAAATTTACTGAAGCGCTTACCGACAGCAATAAACATCAATACACTCCAGGGCAGAAATGCCCACAGAGAAGTATGAATAAAGAAAGATGGATCACCTTTGCCTTTGATCGGGCCGGTGTTGAAGAATCTTCCGAACTGGCTATCCCAGAAAAAGAACTTCAGCCCCGAAACACCAGTCTGACCAAATACGACTTTTTCAGGATGTTGATCAAACTGAAGCCAGAGAGTGTATAATTCAGGGGCAACGAATATGAAAGTTAAGATGTTGGCTGCCAGCCAGCGAAGCTGAAGCAATTGACGAAGATTGCCTGTAAGTGCAAGATGTCCCATCATGGCACCGCCGATGGGCAACAAGGCAAATATGCCCTTTGTCATCACCGCAAAGGAGGCAAACAAACTTCCTAGCAAGAGATCACGGAGGCTGTATTTTTCCTGCAGGCAAACAAAATGATAAACCGAAGCAATGATCAACCCGGTGAGATAAGGTTCCGCACGTACATCATTACTCGACAATAGAATATGTTCGGCCGTTAGGAGTATTAATGCCGCTACCAGCCCAGTTTCTTTGTTATATAATTTTTTCGCAAACAGGTAAGTGTACCAGGCTCCCATCATCAGGAACAGGATGCCCGGAAGTTTATAGGACCAACCATGTATACCGAAAATTTCGAAAAAGAAAGCAGCAACCCAGAAAGGGAAATGAGGTTTATCCAACCAATCGCGGCCCTCTGCATACAGGTTGACATAATCATTGTTCAAAGCCATGGTTTTGGAGATAGACGCGTACAGCGTTCCGTCCCCACCAATAATAGTAACAAACAAGGGCGCGAAGTTCGCAAACACCGCAAATGCAATCAGAATCTGTAACCAACGGTATGACTGATCCTGACCAGGCTGATGATACATAATGAAAATACTTGCTGCAAAAATACGGTCGGAAATTAGATCTGAAAACTGCCCATTTTATGTTCATCCGCGGGGATTCCTACGTCACCGGGATTGGCCCCGGTTGGCACTTCCGCCATTGGTTTGCCCCCGTTGCAACCCCCGGGGGTTGCAACGGGGTTATGCGAAATCAATCCATATCGGGGTTGCAGACAACTTCAACAGGTTGCTAGGTTTCATAATTCATAATTCATAACTCATAACTCTCTTCCTGCTGGTTCTGCCGGAAGTATTTGAAGTCCACTTGTCATAAATCCTGAAACACAACATACCGGTGATGAAACCAAGAAGAGCGCCGCCGGCGATATCAAGCGGATAATGTTTACCAACATAAATCTGGGCATAACAAATAATGAAAGCCCAAAACCATAGCCAGTACCATTTTTTAGAAGTCATTCGTTGAATGGCAAAAAACCAAAACGTGGCCAGACCAAAATGATTGGCAGCATGGGAAGAAGGGAAAGAATAAGGGCCACCGCATCCGACAAGCCCCCGGATCTCATCCATCAGTTCTGGGTCATGACAAGGCCGCAACCGGCCAAGCATAGGTTTAAAAATACTGGCGCTCGAATAATCAGTAATTGCAAAACACAGAACAGTAAGTACAATAAAAGGAATAGCCTGCTTTTTTCCGAAACGAATAATAAAATACAGGAGAAAGGCATATAATGGTATCCAGGTGTACTGGTGCCGGAGAAATTTCATAAATCCGTCCAAAAACGTTAATGCACCTTCAACATGAATGAGTGTGAAAAGCTCTTTGTCCACGTTGATGACCCATTCCCAGATACCCATAGTTAATTAGTTTAATAATTTAATTATGGCAACCAGCTAATCGTTGATGTGAGTAGGATTTACGAAGTATACCCGAATGTAATCAGTAATCAGTGGTACTAAAAGGTCGTTTGGTAAGCTTAACGTTCAATTAATATGCACTTTCAACTAAAAAAGCCTGTAGACAAGGCGAGATATAATCCGTCCGTTCTCCGTTCCACCGGGTAGGTCTTGAGATAATATCCTTCGCCACTGGTGTTTCGTCCATTTTTTAAACTGAAACGATAGCGGTGCAGGGGACAAATAATATTACCCATCGCATCGAGATCGCCGTTTGCCAAAATGCCACTCGCATGAGGACATTTGTAAGCAAAACCATGCCACTGTCCGGCATGTTTGGCGAGGCAGATCTTTTTGTCGCGCAGTTCGATAACAGCGATGCCATTGGGGCCGATTGGCAGTTCGTCGGCAGACTCAGCTATTTTGAACCAGGTGGTCATTATAAGGACGAATTTGATAATTGTAGGTTAAGGAATCAGTTAAAAGATGATTAATAACCAGCGACACAATGATGTCGAGAAAGGGATTTCTCTACGTTTTCACAAGGATTTATTCAAATCGACAATCAGAAGATAACATGCCAAGAAGAATCATACAGTAGGTTCAACAATGACATGACGTATCAATATGACGTGTCAATACAATATTTTATTAATCCATAATATTTCAATCCAGAATATATCAATCCATAATGGGTCATTACAAAACGGAATCAATACAAAAACTCCGTTTTATAAGGATACCGGATTTTATACAGCTCTCTGACCTTTGATAAAATCGCATGGCGTAATTCTTCAATATTAGTTCTTTCAACGGCTGAAATAAACACGGCATTGCCGTTGGTTTCACGCTGCCATTTTTCCTTAAGATCCAACAGGATCTCTTGTTTCACTTCCGGTTCCAGCCATTCATCAAAAGTATTTTTTTCATACATATCCATCTTGTTGAAGATAGTAATGGTCGGCTTGTCAAATGCTTTGATATCCTGCAGCGTGCTGTTTACTACTCCGAGCTGCTCCTCAAATTGTTGATGAGAAATATCTACAACATGCATAAGGATATCTGCTTCGCGCACCTCATCCAATGTGCTCTTGAAACTTTCAACAAGGTGGTGAGGAAGTTTGCGAATAAACCCTACTGTATCGCTCAAAAGAAATGGAGTGGTTTCATACACTATTTTGCGGGTGGTTGTATCCAGCGTAGCGAACAGCTTATTTTCTGCAAAAACATCGCTTTTGCTAAGCAGGTTCATGATGGTAGACTTCCCAACATTTGTATATCCAACAAGTGCTACCCTGATAAATTCACCACGTTCCTGTCTTTGAACTGCCGCCTGTTTATCAATTACTCCAAGTCTTTTTCGCAGCAGGCTGATCTTTTCTTTAACGATCCGCCTATCCGTTTCAATTTCAGTTTCACCGGGGCCCCTGGTTCCGATACCTCCACCCAATCGTTCAAGGTGACTCCACATTCCCTTAAGCCGTGGTAAAAGATATTGATACTGGGCAAGTTCAACCTGGGTTTTTGCCTGGGCGGTCTGCGCCCGGCGTGCAAATATGTCCAGAATCAGATCGGATCGGTCGATAACCTTGGCGTCTAATATCTTCTCAATATTCTGTATTTGCGAGCCGGTTAACTCATCATCAAAGATGACAAGGCCTATGTCTTTTCCTTCAAGATATTTTTTGATCTCTTCCAGTTTTCCTTTGCCAATAAAGGTTCTGCTGTCGGGATGGGGGAGCTTTTGAATATATCTCTTTACCGTGGTTGCGCCGGCGGTAAGTGCCAGGAATGCAAGTTCTTCAAGATATTCTTTAACCTGTGCCTCGCTCTGGGTTCCATAAATAAGGCCAACAAGGATAGCCTGTTCTTCTTTATAAACAACTTTCTTATCTAACAAGACTTAAAATATTTTTTGTGGGTAAAGGTACTGTTTTTGTTTTTGGGCAATAAAAAAGCCGCATCACTGATGCGGCTCTGAATATCATAAAATGATCTTTTATAATCCGCTGATGGCAAGTCCAAACTGCAGGGGCCTCACATCAGGTCCAAAACCTTCTTTGATAAAGGCATTGACCTGGTAAACGGCGAAAAGGCTGAAAATACCATAACCAATACGGCCGGTAACCGCCAGCCTTGTGCTATTGAAGAATCTTTTAGATTTTTCCTTGTCAGTATAGGCATTAATGGTTGCACCTGAACTGCTCTGCCAGGTTTTTCCCTTGGCAACTGCTCCAACCATGGTCCCGATTTTTGCTCCAAGGGCCAGCTTCCAGGACTTATTGTAATTTTCAGGATTTGAAGTAAACCTCAGCTCCAGGGGAACTTCGAGGTAGGTATTCATCACCTTATATTTTTTAAAATGTGTGGTGTCAGATACATCTTCGAAACTCAGCTGGTTAGCTTTACGACCGGTAACATCAACGATAACCTTATCAAAATATGTATTATCAACGCCAACCCCAACACCAAGCGCCACACTGAAACGTGGATTGGTTTTGAAAGGCAGATCATACATCAGATGAGCATTAAATGTTCTTGAAAATCCTTTAATAGCAATCGAGTCAGGGGCCTTTGTCCACATGTTTATGCCAAACTGCATAATGAAATGGTCACCTGAGCGGTTATCGATATTGACCTTGCTCCAGTCTTTCTTTTGCTTTTTTGGTTGTGAATTGGCTTTGATGATGGAGTCCTGAACCTTGGTACCTGAAGTAGTGAGAGAATCCTGTGCCGACAATTGAGAAAACGAGCCTGCCAGCAGAAATGCAATAAATAATTTTTTCATAAACATAAATGATTGTCAAATGTATCCTGTAGCCGGTTAAAAAACTGTTAAGGAAGAAGTCAAATTTAATATTGCTCATTTAATATTGAATACCGGGAAGAGGCAAACCTCCATTGATAACCAGTATTCAATATTAAACAGGCAATGTTCCTTACCTAACATTTGGCAATTGTACAACTGACAATACCTTGTGGACCCTGCTGGGCACGATCCAGCGACCCTCTGATTATGAGTCAGATGCTCTAACCAGCTGAGCTAAGGGTCCAGTAATTTGGCTTTGGAAAGCCCGAAACCTGTAAAGAACTGCTGCATCAAAGGCGAAAAAGGACCTTTTGACTTTTTGCAGGTCTGCGAAATTAGAAAAATTCATGGAGGGAAACTCAGAAATCTTATAATTTTTTTCAGTTAACTTGCATATAGCTTTATTTAGTCCCTCAAGTTCTCAATAAAGTACGATCGCGCATGCCTACTCCTTTTGAATTAATAGAGTTACAAAGGCGGATAGCCTTGTATGATGATGAAACGGCTTACAGGCAACTTTATTACCTGTTTTACAAGCCACTTCTTCACTTCATCGGGTCATTTGTGTCATCCCCCGAAGTATCTGAAGAGATTGTTTCCGATGTGTTTATTAAAATCTGGCAAAACCGCAAACATGTTGACGAGATCAGGAACCTCAAGATCTATCTTTATGTAAGTGCGAAAAATAATACGCTGAGATATCTTCAGTCGCAACAGAAGTTAGCGCCGATTGGGCTCGATGAGCTGGAAGTAGAACTCCAGAATAATTCGCAGGATCCGGAGGAGATGATGATCACAGTCGAAATGATGACAAAAATGGAAAGGGCAATTGACTCATTGCCGCCCCGTTGTAAACTGGTTTATAAGATGGTTCGGGAAGACCGGTTAAGATATAAGGAAATTGGCCAGATTCTTGACATCTCGATAAAAACCATCGATAACCAGCTTGCGATCGCTCTCAGGAAAATAGCAGAAGCAATACAGTTTGACCTTAGAACCGTTAGCTCCAGTCTGCCTCCCGCCCGGGAATCCTGATTTGAATCAGATTTTCGGTATTAATCGGAAATAAACATTTCCAATCTATTATTATTCAGATTTTTTTTATTGCCTGGACTTTTTTTTCAAAGCCTTGGTAGATTCTTTTGATCCATGTCTCCATATAGTTACACAATTACTATATGGAACAAGACCGTATCTGGACTTTGATGGCCCGCAAGCTTGCAGGCGAAATAACAGCTGAAGAACAAACCGAGATGGAGCAGTTCCTCCGGACCAATCCCGATATACATTTCCCTTTACAAACGATCAGCGATCTCTGGGTTCCTGACACCTATAATGAAGATCCGGAAGAACCGGATCCTGAAACGGAAGCCGCGTATGAAGCGCATATAGAAAGGTTAAGAAATGCCCATCCTGCCACACAGAAATCAGGCACGGTTAACCTGCTTCCATACTTTATAACCCTTGTGGCAATTCTTACCATTACCTACCTTTTGATGCCCCGGAAAAGAACAACTGCCAGGGCTATGGCTTTAAGTGAAATCTCAACAAAGAATGGTTCAAAAACAAAAACAGTGCTGCCGGATGGTTCACAGGTATGGCTAAACGCTAAAACAAATCTGACCTATAATGAAGGTTTCGGAAAAGATAATCGTGAATTGAAACTGGTAGGCGAAGCTTTTTTTGTTGTGACGCCTGATGCTGCCCACCCCTTTATCATACGGACTTCAAACATGGAACTTAAAGCAGTTGGTACGAGTTTTAATGTTAAATCTTATCCGGGAGAACAAAACAGCGAAGCAGCATTGATCAGTGGAAGCCTCGAAATAAGACTAACTGCGGGAGATCGACAGAAAATTATCTTGCGTCCCAATCAAAAACTAGTGATTTCCAACGATTCTATGCCCCGGCCAGCCACTATAAATGCGGGGAATTCTGTGGACGAACCTTCTATGGCCATCCGGAGTATTACCCACTTCAAACAGGCTGACAGTATAATAATTGAAACTTCATGGGTGGAAAACCAACTTGTTTTCCAGGATGAATCTTTAAAGGACATCGCTTTAAAAATGGAAAAATGGTATGGCGTTCCAATTTATTTCGGGAGTGAATCTCTGAAGAATCTAAGATTCACAGGAATTTTTGAAAAGGAAACGATACAACAGGCACTATATGCGTTATCAATCACCCGCGATTTTAATTATGATATTCAATCAACAGGAGTGACAATTTCACCCGTTTCGCCTTGATGCATTAAGCAAACTAACAAACAAAACTTCATGAGCTTACCAAACACTACCTAAAAATAAAAAACGGGAAATGCGCTAACATTCCCCGCCAGATTAGTGCGGTATGGCGACCGTCGGAAGTAGGCCATACCATTTATTCACCGTTCAATGTTTAAAATATGAAGAAAAAAATGATTTTTTCCGGGTCTTCCGGAAAGTATCACCTATTAAAGTGCATGTTCATAATGAAATTGACCGCGGTCATCATTTTGGCATCCAGTTTAAATCTATCTGCCGGCTTTTTCTCCCAGTCTAAGATCAGTTTCAACATGCAGTCGGCCGATATTAACAAGGTGCTGTCAGTATTCGAAAAAAGATCTAACTATCATTTTCTCTACAACCAGGCTTTATTAAAAACACAGGGGAAAGTATCAATCAGTGCGTCTGAAGAAGATGTTATTTCTGTGCGGGCTACAATCACTGGCCGGGTTACAAATACTGCAGGCGAACCTATCGAGGGCGCTTCTATCCGTGTGAAATACAGCGAAGCAGGAACCACTACGGATTCGAGTGGTAATTTTTCTATCACTGTTCCGGATGGTGCCGTACTTGTTTTTTCCTATGTTGGTTATGCGGACCAGGAAATTCCAACTGCCGGTAAAACAACTATCGATGTTGTGCTTGTCGAAGGGGGCAAAGAGTTGGAGCAGGTTGTTGTTGTTGGATATGGAACCCAACGAAAGATAGATGTAACAGGTTCGGTGGCTACAGTTTCTGGCGCTGAAATCAGCAAGCAACCGGCCCCCAACGCCATCAGCGGTTTGCAGGGTAAGGTTGCGGGTGTCCAGATCACGAATACCGGTAAACCTGGTGCATCTCCGCAGATCAAAATCCGTGGTGCGGGTTCCGTATATGGAAGTACTAATCCACTATTTGTAGTCGATGGCGTATGGTATGATGACATTAATTTCCTTAACCCGGATGATATTGAATCCATGAACATCCTTAAGGATGCGTCCAGTGAAGCGATCTATGGTATTCGTGCGGCTAACGGAGTTGTACTTGTCACCACAAAAAAAGGCAAGCCAGGGAAAGCAATTGTTAACTATACGGGCTTTATCGGGTTTCAACGGGTCACTAACCAGGTTGAGATGACCAACGCAGCAGAATATGCAACCCTCCTGAATGAAAAAACCCGGATCAATGATCCAGCCGCTACACTTCCTTTTGCAAACCCCGCTTCCCTTGGAAACGGCACTGACTGGTATGACCAGGTGCTTCGCACTGCACTGATCACCAATCATAACTTGAGTGTAAGCGGTGGGGGTGACAAATCCACCTATAGTTTTTCACTTGGGTATTTGAAACAGGAAGGGATAGTGAATACCAATGTGTTCGATAGGGTAACTGCACGTTTTCAGCATGAATTCCAGGTGTTTAAGCCTTTAAAAATCGGGTATACTCTGACTGCTGCAGCCAACTACACCGATTCGGTACCACAATCTATCTTCTATAATACTTTTGTAGCGCCACCTGTGATACCGGTTCGGGAAGCAGACGGTTCTTACGGGGATCCGGTAGATTATCCCACCGGGAATTTCGCGAATCCCCAGGCGCAACTCGATTTTAATTACGGCAAGGTAAAACAGTTCCGGTTTACTGGTAACGTTTATGCTGAACTCAAGTTCCTGCAGAACTTTACGTTTCGCAGCAGCGTTGGTGGTGAATTTGGCGAGTCCAATACCCGCGCCTATCTGCCGGTCTATAACGCAACCAGCGTACAGAATCGTAACATCAGCCAACTAACCGGTTCCGAATTAGAGAACCGAAATTTTATTCTCGAAAACACGCTGACTTTTAACAAACGGTTCGATGATCATAATCTGACAGTACTGGCGGGCCAGGGTGCGCAAAGTTACCAGTCTTATGGACTGACAGGTACTTCGCTGAATGTGCCTAATACCAGCGAGGGGGATCTTTATTTCGCACTGGGTAATACCGGAACACGAAACATATCTGACTATGGCAGCAAGTACACCATCGCTTCCTATTTTGGGCGTGTTAATTATAGCTTCCGCGACAAATACCTGTTGACGGCATCCATCCGCGCAGATGGTTCCTCCAAGTTCATTGATGATCAGCGCTGGGGTTATTTTCCTTCCGTTGGGGTGGGCTGGGTGATTACCAAAGAAAGCTTTATGGAAAATCAAAAGATTTTTGATAACCTTAAGCTACGCGGGTCCTGGGGCCAGGTGGGTAATGTTTCCGTTCCCAACCAGCTTTCAGTACTCACAGTTACCCAGAACCCAGGCTTTACTGGTTTCTTTGGAAATCCAAGTACACCGTACACGGGGGCTAGCATAGCTACTTTGATTCCGCCAACCACATTCTGGGAAAGAGGTGAGGGAACCGATGTTGCGCTGGAAATGAGTGTTCTCAACAACCGGCTTAGCGTAGATGCAGGCTGGTACAACCGGTTGACAAAAAATGGGATTTTCGCGATACCAATAAACGCTTATTTGGGAACGACCAGTTCAACGATCATAGGAAACCAGGGTACTTTCCGCAACAGGGGTTGGGAATTCTCAGTGAATTGGAAAGACAATGTCAGCAAGGATTTTGGTTACAATGTCGGCGCCAATTTCGCGATAAACGATAATAAGGTGATGGAACTGACTACAGGCAATGCTCCTTTTTATTCTGGCGGTTCCGGTACAGTCGCAGGACGGCTTACCACAAGAAGTGCAGTCGGTCAGCCTCTCGGACAATTTTATGGCTTCAGGGTAGAAGGAATTTTTCAGAGTGCAGATGAAGTAGAAAAATCAGCTCAGAAAACTGCCCGTCCGGGCGATTTTCGCTATGCCGATCTGAACGGAAATGGCGCCATCGATGACGGAGACCGGGTGATTCTTGGAAATCCAAATCCCAAATACACATTTGGCCTGAATACCAGCTTCAACTATAAAGGATTTGATCTTTCTGTGGACTTCCAGGGCGTGGCCGATGTAGAGATTTACAATGGTACAATGAACGTCCGGTATGGTAACGAGAATTATATAAAAGAGTTTTATACCAACAGGTGGTCGGGTCCTGGTACCTCCAACTTTTATCCCTCGTCTAATCTCAACGGGGATAACCTGAATCCCAGTAATTTTTATGTTGAGGATGGTTCTTACCTACGTGTCCGCAATGCGCAGCTGGGTTATACATTTAACCAGGATATGACCGGGCGCTGGGGTATCAGTCGTCTCCGGATTTTCGCGAATGCACAGAATCCTTTCAATTGGTTTAAGTACCGCGGTTTTAGTCCTGAAGTATTAACTGATCCCTACAATGCCACAGGCGCAATTAACTCAGGAATAGACGTAATTGTATATCCATTGTATGCTACTTACAATTTTGGGGTAAACCTGACTTTTTAATTTCAAAATGACGCACTATGTTATCTCATAATAAAAATCAGATCATAAGGAAAGCAATGCCGGTTGCGCTAAGTCTGGCGCTGCTTATGCCGATCGGTTGCAGTAAATCCTTTCTCGAGGTGCCACCGCAGGCACAGCAGCCAAGCGAACAGTTTTTTGTGGACCAGGAAGATGCTTTGCAAGCTACTTACGCGATGTATGCCAATCTTCGCACTTTTGGCAACGTCGCATTTGGCGCATTCGCAATAGAAAGCATGGGCTCGGATGATGCAGAAAAAGGTTCCAGCCCTGGTGATGCTTCGTTTTTTAATACCTATGATAATTTCTCGCATACCGCATCCGAAGGACAGACACAGGGATTTTGGGCAGCGCAATACAGTAACGTTAATCTGGCCAACCAGATTTTGGATAACGTCGGTGGAATTGCCATGGATGAGGGACTAAAAAACCGGATATTAGCGGAAGCGAAATTTATACGCGCCTACTCCTATTTCAGGCTGGTCCGGGCCTTTGGAGGTGTTCCACTTTTGCTCACTGTGCCCCTGAATGCAGAGGAATACCTCGTGCCCCGGTCTACTGCTGCGGAAGTCTGGGCGACAATCGAAAAGGATCTGACGGAAGCAGCTACCGTGCTTCCTGCCAATGTAAGTAACGCGGAATTAGGAAGGGCAACCCGCGGTGCAGCGCTCGCGCTTCATGCAAAAGCATCAATGTACCAGTCGAAGTGGAGCCAGGTATCAGCGCTCACGGACCAGGTTATAAGTCTTGGATACGATTTGTTTCCAAGCTTCGAGGGACTTTTTCGCATTCCCAACGAAAACAACCGGGAATCGATTTTTGAGATCCAGGCTACTTACGTTCCGGGAAATTGTGATGTATCAAATAGTCAGTATAGCCAGACCCAGGGTGTTCGGGGCAGCCGGGGCGGGGGATGGGGATTTAATGTGCCAACCGCTGAACTTGCTTCAGCTTTTGAAGCCGATGATCCCCGACGTGATGCAACCATTATTTTCCGGGGCGAAACTACTCCCCAGGGCGATCTGATTCCGGCTACCGGTGATAATCCCCGCTACAATCAGAAATCATACGTACCCTTTAGTCAGTATGTGGAGTGTAACGAAGGTTCAGAACAGAACATCCGGGTGATCCGTTTTGCGGATGTTCTGTTGATGAAGGCTGAGGCGGCTAATGAACTTGGTAATACCACCGCAGCACTGGAAGCGCTGAATAGGGTGCGAAGACGGGCCCGGGGTAGTAATCCCTCAGTATTACCAGATGTTACAACCACCAATAAGGATGCATTGCGCCTGGCGATATGGAACGAGCGGCATTATGAACTCGCCATGGAAGGGGACCGGTTTTTTGATGTTATCCGGCAGGGTCGTGCTCCCCAAATATTTGGTCCAAAAGGATTCAAGGCCGGCAAGAACGAAGTTTTTCCGATCCCGCAGACTGAGATAGATATCTCCGGAGGCATCCTGACTCAGAATCCTGGTTATTGAGTGTCAAATAGACTATGGGGCGGTTGCTTGAAAGCAATTGTAACCGCTATTGTATCATATTTACAAAAGCCGGGGTTAACCGTCCAAATGGCCGACCCCGGTTTTTTGTTTTCAACGACCCGTCACGAATCATATGCTGCGTGGCTATAATTAATCAATGAATTACGATGAAAAGAACCCTGATTTATTTGCTGGCCTTTACCGTTATACAAAATGGAACGGCGCAGGTTAAAAAAAAGAATCCGGAGCAAAAAATCAATGCCCGCGCCGGCATTTCGTACTCCACTGATATTCGGAAAAACCTGACCGATAGCCAGTTGCTTGACCTGGTCCAGAAACAAACCTTCCGGTATTTCTGGGATTATGCTCACCCGGTGAGTGGAATGTCCAGGGAACGAAGTAATAAATCATTTGATTATGGTGATGAAGTAACTACCACAGGCGGTACAGGCTTTGGCATCATGGCGGTGATCGTAGCTACAGAACGCAGATGGATCGCACGTGATACGGCTGCAAAATTCCTTTTGAAAATGGTTCGGTTTCTTACTAAGGCGGATTCATATCACGGTGTTTATGCTCACTGGTTAAATGGCGCAACCGGGAAAACGATTCCATTTAGCCGTAAGGATGACGGCGCTGATTTGGTGGAATCTTCATACCTCTTCCAGGGACTACTTTGCGCGCGCCAATATTTCAATGGTGATAATCCTGTTGAGAATGAACTACGGAGCAAGATCGGCTGGCTCTGGAACGAAGTTGAATGGAACTGGTTTACACAGGGCGGCCAGGAAGTATTGTACTGGCATTGGAGCCCAAACAACGGTTGGGCAATGAATTTCCCGGTACGTGGTTTTAATGAATGCCTGATCATGTACGTACTTGCAGCTGCCGGTGAACGTTATCCTGTGTCTGCTGCGGCCTATCATCGTGGATGGGCTCAAAGTAGTTTCTTCAAAAATGGTAAAGAATTTTATGGCATTAAACTGCCACTTGGATTTGACTATGGCGGGCCATTGTTTTTCTCACATTATTCTTTTCTCGGACTGGATCCCAGGGGCCTGAAAGATCAGTATGCAGATTACTGGGAACAAAACCGTAATCATACATTGATAAACCGGGAGCATTGTGTACGAAATCCCAAGGGTTTTAAAGGTTATGGTCCAGACTGCTGGGGTCTTACGGCTTGTGACACCTATGATGGTTATAATGCCCATTCACCAGACAATGATTTTGGTACGATTGCACCAACTGCAGCATTGTCTGCTTTTCCTTATACACCTGAATATTCAATGCAGGCCCTGAGGCATTTCTACAATGATCTTGGTGATAAGATCTGGAGCGAATATGGATTTGTAGATGCTTTTAACGAAACAAAAAACTGGTATGCCGATTCACACCTGGCCATCGACCAGGGGCCGATTATTGTTATGATAGAAAATCATCGTTCAGGATTATTATGGAAACTATTTATGGGGATACCTGAAATACAAAAAGGATTGAAAAAGCTCGGTTTTGAAAGTCCGCAGATAAAGTAACCCAATGTATATTTAAGGTTCAAAATTATGAGAATGAAAAAAACAATCGGATTTTTTGGCTTATTGATTTCAATATTCAGTTCCACGTTGGTTGCACAGACTCCACCGTTCTATAACGATATTCAAAAGTTTAAGTCTAAAGATAGTGCCGGCATGCCACCAAAAAATGCCATTGTATTTACAGGTAGTTCTTCCTTTACCCGCTGGACCGATGTTCAGGACAGGTTCCCTGGTTACACAATAATAAACCGTGGTTTCGGAGGTTCATCTTTGCCTGATGTTATCCGGTATGTGGACGATGTAGTTATAAAATACCAGCCAAAACAGGTGGTGATCTATTGCGGGGAAAATGATGCTGCCGGTGATTCAGCTGTTACCGCCGACACCATTACCAACAGGTTCAAAACATTGTTTGGTATGATCCGGTCAAAGCTTCCCAGGGCATCAATAGCTTTCGTTTCTATGAAACCGAGTCCTAGCAGGGCCAGGGTTAAACCCGTGGTGGTAAAGGCGAATAGTATGATTAAGGAATTTCTTAAAAAACAAAAAAACACTGCCTATATCGACATCTTTCCAAAGATGCTGAACGCAGCTAATCAACCGATACCCGAGCTTTTTGTGAGCGATAGTCTCCACATGACTGAAAAAGGTTATGATATCTGGCAGGTGGCCATCAAACCATATCTTAAGAAATAATACCAGGTGCCGTTCAAACCTGGTTTTATTCCACTAACTGTAAGGGATGAAATCCTGGATTCAGTAAGTAAATCACGTATGAAAAAACTCATCATAGCCGCCCTTATACTGGCCGTTGGTAACGGTTACGGGCAAACGAACCAGGCGAAAATGAACCAGTTCATCTCCGCATTGATCGCAAAGATGACCATAGAAGAAAAGATCGGCCAGCTGAATCTTCCCTCGGTCGGTTTCGATGTTACCGGCCCCATACTGAGCCAGGGAGTGGAAGAAAAAATAAAGAAAGGACTGGTAGGAGGTGTATTTAACACCTACACACCCATTGCAGTCAGAAAATTGCAGGACATTTCTGTAAAGGAAACGCGGCTGAAGATCCCGTTGATATTTGGATATGATGTGGTTCATGGACATCGTACGATATTCCCGATACCACTCGTGCTCTCAGCAACCTGGGATACTTTACTGATTGAAAAAACAGCAAGAGCAGCCGCAGAAGAAATGAGTGCTGATGGTCTTAACTGGACCTTTTCACCCATGGTCGATATAGCCCGCGATCCGCGCTGGGGTAGAGTAAGCGAAGGTGCGGGGGAAGACTGGTGGCTGGGTTCTAAGATTGCCCGCGCTATGGTGAGAGGTTACCAGGGCACCGATCTTAGTAAGGATAACACGGTATTGGCCTGTGTCAGTTACAGCGATATCAAACTCAACAAAACTTCCATTACGGCATCTTCACCAATCACGGCGACTATAACGGTTACGAATAGTGGAAATTATGATGGCGAAGAAGTTGTGCAGTTATATATACGTGACCTGGTTGGTTCGGTAACAAGACCGGTCATGGAATTAAAAGGCTACCAAAAAATTATGATAAAAAAAGGCGAATCGAAACAGGTAAATTTCCAAATCAAATCAGAGGACTGCAAATTTTTCAATTCTGATTTGAAATGGGTTTCAGAGCCTGGTGATTTTAAGGTATATATTGGTCCTGATAGCCGGGATGTAAAAGAAGCTTCATTCAAACTGTAGTTTACCTTCAAACTGTGGTTTACCAATGACGCTTTCATTAACAACATAAAAAATCCTATACTTTTGCATCTCAATCTTTGGAAATATTTATGCAGCCAGTTAAGAATATTATTTTTGATTTAGGTGGAGTCATACTCAACCTTGATTTCGCAGCAGCTGAAAAAGCATTTACGGAAATCGGTTTCGAAGACTTTAAGGATATCTTTGCCGGCGGGCATGTGACTTCCTTTATAAAAGATTATGAAGTTGGCAGAATCGATGACGATCAGTTTGTCAAAGAGATAAGAAATCTTGCAAAAAAACAAAATGACGACCAGCTTGCCATTGCAGCCTGGAACGCTATGCTGGTGGATTTTCCAAAAGAAAGGATAGAGTTTTTGAGAGAGCTAAAAAAGAAATACCGGTTGTTTCTATTCAGCAATACAAACTCAATACATCTTCAGTCATTTCGAAAAACTTTCAGCGAAAATTTTGACAAGGGAGTTTTTGATGAGCTTTTTGAAAAGGCTTATTACAGTCACGAGATCAAACTGAGGAAACCAACCAAAGAAGCTTTTGAGTATGTGGTCAGGGATGCCGGGCTAAACGCTGCCGAAACACTTTTTGTTGATGATATGCTTGTTAATGTAGAAGGGGCGCGCGAGGCAGGTTTACAGGCTGTACAGGTCACCCCTGGAAAATCGATACTGGATCTGGGCTTATGAAAAGAGTTATGAATTATGAGTTATGAATTATGAAACCTAGTTATGAGATCTTTATTTCAGATTTCACTTTCATAATTCATAACTCATAATTCATATCTCTTTTCAGATGTCGTCTGCGGAAAAATTGTCTTCTTCCAGCTCTTCTTCGGTAGGTACCGGTGTTCCGTCATAATCAAGATCCTCATCATCACCGGAATCATCATCAGACAGAGTGATGGCATCGTCGTCGGAGCCTTCACCCATGTCATCATCTTCTACACCTGCAGGTATATCTTCATCACCTCCGGGCTTGTAAGCATAAAGTTTCGGATGAACCAGTGCATCGATGATCGTTTCTGTAACAGGGTTATTGTTTTCTAAATCATTTGTATTTTTCATGATTTAAGATTTAAGGTGTTGTTCGGTGAGTTTGGGTGTCACAAAGATACGATACTCAGGAATTTTTCATTATACTTCCGGGCTGCAAATCAAAGTGGTGAGTGGTGAGTGGTGAGTTGTGAGTGGTGAGTGGAGTGGAGTGGTTGTGAGTTTTTTCGCGTGGGTTTGAGACAGCCGCTGTTAAGTTCTATCGCAGCTTTTGCAATACAATGCCTTCAAAAAAAATCGCTTGTGTTAAACAAACGATTCAAATCTTTAACTGCAACATTGATACGCAGGATTTCAATACCTACAGATTCCGGGTTTATTTGATCTCTTCGAAGTCTATATAGTCATCTTTTGCGGGGCGCGGTTCCTGTTTCAATGGTCCGGTAGCTGTGCCGTTCCGTCCAGAAGATTGTGTTCTGCTCCCACCCTGGAAATCGCCTGGTTGAAAACCCCCTGCCTGGTAATGGCCTGAATTATTATCTGAGGCATTGAATCCGCCGTTTGAACTGCCTGGCTGATAACCTCCGGGTTGTTGTGTATTTACATGTTGTTGAAAATCCCGCACCTGCCGTTTAACCTGGCGGGTGACGCGGATCAGGGGTATAAGAAACCTGAAAATAAAATTGTATAAAAGATAAGCAGCAAATAATCCTAAAAGTATCTGTCCCATGCGCGTAAAGTTAATACAGGAGCTTTAAAAAAACTGTTAACTGCCAGGGTATTCGACGAATGGTAAATCCGCTTTTTCAGGCTGATCTATCGTCTTTCCTGGATTTGAACTTATTCATAATTGATTCAATCCTATCGCTGGCCATATCGGTAACTGAACTAACCAGCCTGGTGAAACCATCCTTCAATTTATCACTCTTCAGAAAATTTCCTGCTGCGGCAATTGGCCCGGTATCAAAACTGTTTTTCGGGACCACTGATTTAAAAGCCATAGACATGAAATTCTTCTGGAGATACTCACCATTGGCATCGAGCTTTTGTTCTAACAATTTCTTCTTTAACTCCAGTTCTGCGATCGCTTTTTCCAGACTTTCTACGTCATGAATTTTATTATTGGGCATATCAGCGTGTTTTGAAATGTTTCAGTGTGTTTTGAATTGTTTTCGTGTGTTTGAAATGTTAACCACTGAATAAAAATGCCGGTCATGATTGGTCCGTGACGATCTTATTTAGTGAGTCGGTTAACAAAGTGTTTTATTTCAGACCCATTATAGTTTTAACTTTTCAGAAACGTTATTGAAAATATTGGTTTCCGAAACTGTTGCTTTTTCATGTGTTTTTATCTTAGGGCTATATCTGTATCCGAACTCATTTATCTCAGTCATTGAGGCTATCTCAGTCATTGGAATCTATCTCATTCGTTCGAATCAGAAATGATTTTTTGGATCATGGGGTTTACAAAAAGTGTTTTCCGGAATAATGTTATGAGTATAAAAAGCACGACAAACACCAGCGTAGCCAGTGCGAACCCTTTTATATAACTACCAGTGAGGGCCGAAAACCAGAACCCAAGAACGAGCCCGGCAAAAAGCAGGATAATAAACATGAACAAAATGGCAATAACTGCCCAGATTAAAGTGCCGCCCGATTTTGATACCATCCTGACCGATTGCAACCTGAGCAACGCTATCCGCGTCTCTATATAGTCCGTTACAAGCTTTTTGTTTTCAGAAAAAAATGAGCCGAGGTTTTCTGGTTGAGACATAATTCCTTGATTAATTGATGATTGTCTGGTGATGATTGAAGATAGAAAATAATTCGCTCGGGTACTGAGGGAGATTGCCAATTTCATATCCCTTCCAATATTAATTGGTTGTCTAGATAGTTTTCCTTAAATTTGCACAGGTAAAAGATTAAGAGAAAGGGAACGGAAGCGTTCCCTTTCTTAATTTCTCATGAGTATGGAAACGCAGTTACAGACAATTGAAAACATGATCGGGACGCTTCTTGCAGAACATCCCGGTTACTTCCTGGTAGAAGTAAAAATAAAGCCGACCAATAATGTAAAAGTTTACCTGGACGGCGATGCTGGCATATCGATAGAGAAATGCATAATGTTTAACAGGGCGCTTTACAAGCAATTTGAAGAAACGGTACTTTTCCCTTCAGATGACTTTTCTCTCGAGGTATCTTCCCCGGGACTGGATGAGCCTTTAAAGCTTTTCAGACAATATAAAAAGAACATTGGCCGTGAAGTGGAAGTAACGCTGAATGATGGTAGCAGGGTAGAAGGCAAGTTAACTGATGCAGCTGAAGAGGCGATAATGGTGGAAGAAACGACAGGCAAGGCTTTCAAAGGAAGACCGGCATCCAAAAAGCAGGAGATTATTCAACATAATATACCTTTTGCGGATATTAAGTCAACAAAGATCCAGATACTTTTTAGTTAAAGCATCCGGCTCTCATGCTAATCCAAATAAGATCATCTTACATATATTTTCAATTCTATATTGTCCTTGTACACTGATTCATTACAGTTAGTAAAACAAACAACAATGATTAATTCAAAATATCACAACAACAATGGCAAGCATTAACCTTATTGAGGCCTTCCAGGAGTTTAAGGAAGCAGAAAACATCGATCGTCCAACGATGATGAAAGTGGTAGAAGACGTCTTCAAGACGCTTCTTAGAAAAAAATTCGGCAGTGATGACAACTTCGACGTCATTGTGAATGCAGAGAAAGGTGACCTTGAAATCGTTCGCCGGCGCATGATTGTGCTGGACGGAGAAGTAACAGATCCACTGACTGAAGTGGCGTATAAAGATGCAGTAAAGGTTGCACCTGATTTTGAAGTAGGAGAAGAACTTTATGAAGAAATCAATATCATGGATTTCGGACGCCGTGCGATCCTGGCTGCGAAACAGACTCTCGCCAGCCGAATCAGTGATCTGAAAAAGAATGTACTTGTAAAAAAATATGGTGACCGGATTGGTGATATCATCAGCGCCGAAGTCTACCAGGTATGGAAAAAAGAAATATTATTGCTGGATGAAGAAGGAAATGAGCTTATTTTGCCTAAGTCTGAACAAATCCCCCAGGATTATTTCAAAAAAGGTGAAAGTACCCGGGCTGTTGTTAAAAAAGTCGAATTAAAAAATAACTCACCGGTAATCATCCTTTCCCGTACTTCCCCTTCTTTTTTAGCTAAATTGCTGGAAATCGAAGTTCCTGAGATTTTCGATGGCTTAATTGTTATCAAAAAGATTGTTCGCGAGCCAGGTGAAAGAGCTAAAGTTGCAGTTGAATCATACGATGACCGTATTGATCCGGTAGGTGCTTGTGTTGGTATGAAAGGAAGCCGGATTCATGGCATAGTTCGTGAACTAAAAAATGAGAACATCGACGTCATCAACTGGACAAACAACACCCAGTTATTGATACAACGCTCTTTAACACCATCCAAGATAACCAGCATGGAGCTGGAGAACGAAAAGAAACAAGCCAATGTATACCTTAAACCAGACCAGGTTTCCCTGGCCATCGGCAAAAAAGGTGTCAATATAAAGCTGGCCCAGGAATTGACCGGTTATAGCATTGATGTTTACCGCGATACAGAAGGCGAAACCCAGGAATTTGATATCAACCTCGACGAATTTGCCGATGAAATTGAAGGATGGGTAATTGAAGAATTTAAAAGAATCGGTTGCGATACTGCACGTAGTGTATTAGATCTTACCGCTGACGAACTTGAAAGAAGAACCGATCTTGAACGCGTCACAATTGACGAAGTGAGAAAGGTATTGAAAGAAGAGTTCGAACAGGGCTAATCCCGCCAGGTATTTTTCTGGTGTGATAAGTTGGTAAGCTTTTCGCATGAAAATGCGGAGGTTAGCAGCAAACACACAAATAAAATTGTCATAAATACGAATGGCTGAAACAACAACACCCAGATTAATGGCCGCGGCCAAAGAGTTCAACGTTGGTAAAGAAACGTTGGTCGACTATTTGCTCGGCAAAGGATTTGACAAGGATGACCTGAAACCAACGTCTAAATTGTCGGAAGATATGTACCGTGCGCTCCAGCTGGAGTTCGCGGGCGATAAAGTCGCTAAGTTAAAAAGCGACCAGATCGATCTGCCAAAAGGAAGCCAGGAAGCTAAAAAGAAGAAGGAAGATGAGGCGGTTGTATTCAATAAGATTTTCAAGAAATCTGATGAAGAGAAACCTAAGGAAGAAGCTAAGCCTAAGGAAGAGCCGGTTGTACAAAAAGTACCGGAGCCCGTAGTTGAAGAAGTGAAGGAACCTGTACCTGAGCCCGTAACGGCTCCTGAGGTAGAAACTATTCCTGAACCGGAAGTCGTAGCTGAAATCAAACCTGAAGAGCCTGAAATTACAAGAATAGTTTCTCCGGAACTGGAAGCACCAAAAGTGTTTGACAAGATAGATTTGTCTGCAATCGATTCATCTACACGTCCAAGGAAGCCGATCATTAAGCCGATCATTAAAAAGCAGGAAGAAAAAGTTCCCGCCCCTGTTGAACCAGTAGCTGAAGCTCCTGTTGAACAACCGGTAGCTGAAGCTCCTGATGAACCGGCCTCCCAGGCACCAGCAGAAGTTGCGCCGGAAGTGGTAAAACCTCAGCCTCAGCCAGCCGAAGTACTTGTTCCCGCTTTCAGGGAAGACGTACCAACGGTGAGTGATTCCGAAGCAGGACCAGTTATTACAAACATCAGGGCTGACAAACTCGAAGGACCAAAAATCCTTGGGAAAATCACGCTTCCGACTGAAAATGATAACAGGCCAAAACCAGGCGAAGAAAAACGCAAGAGGAAACGTATTCCTATCGAAAGAAAGGATACACAGACTCCACAGCAAAGAGCTCAACACCTGTTCAAGAAACCTGAGGGTCAACCACAAAGACCTGGCGGCCCCGGTGGTCAGCAGGGCGGTGGAAACTTCCGCGGACCAGGCGGTCCAAACCGTGGACCGAGTAATCGTCCCGGACAAGGCGGAAGCAGGCCACCTCTTACACCAAGAGAGGCAAAAGAAATTGATAAGAAGGAAATCCAGGATAAGATCCGGGAAACGCAG
Source organism: Flavitalea sp. (assembly GCF_035489435.1). NCBI lineage: Bacteria > Pseudomonadati > Bacteroidota > Chitinophagia > Chitinophagales > Chitinophagaceae > Flavitalea > Flavitalea sp. The sequence continues at coordinate 8,133 of NZ_DATHKG010000050.1, read as the reverse complement.
GCAAAACTTGCCGGCTCCGGCGGAAGGGGTAAAAGCCTTAAAGCAAAATATCGTCGTGCCAAACGTGATGAGCAATCAGACAGTCATGGTGATGATATGACCGATAACAAGCTGCAGTTAACAGAGTTTATTAGTGTTAGCGAACTCGCAAACCTGATGGATGTAAGTTACTCTGAAGTTATAGGTAAGTGTATGGGTCTTGGATTGATGGTTTCCATCAACCAGCGCCTGGATGCTGAAGTTATTGAACTCGTAGCCTCTGAGTTTGGATTTGATGTCGAATTCATCGACATGGAAAAACAACTTGAAATGGAAGACGAGGACGATGATGAAGACGAAAATGAACTTGTGCCAAGAGCGCCTATCGTTACGATCATGGGTCACGTTGACCATGGTAAAACATCACTGCTTGATTATATAAGAAGCGCCAACGTAGTAGCTGGTGAAGCGGGTGGTATCACCCAGCACATCGGTGCCTATGAAGTTACTTTACCCAATGGCAAACATATCACCTTCCTTGATACACCGGGTCACGAGGCGTTTACGGCCATGCGTGCACGTGGTGCCAAGGTAACCGATATGGCAGTGATCGTGGTTGCCGCAGATGACGCAGTGATGCCCCAGACCAAGGAAGCCATCAGCCACGCACAGGCTGCAGGTGTTCCAATGATCTTTGCTGTCAACAAAATTGATAAAGACGGAGCAAATCCGCAAAAAATATACGAACAGCTCGCTGGTATGAACATCCTCGTGGAATCATGGGGTGGTAAGTTCCAGAGCCAGGAGTTAAGTGCTAAAAAAGGACTTAATATAGACCTGTTGCTTGAGAAAATTCTGCTTGAAGCAGAGTTGCTGGAGCTGAAAGCAAATCCTGATAAGGAAGCTTCCGGAACCATCGTTGAAGCAACCCTGGATAAGGGGCGTGGATATGTAGCAACTGTGCTTGTTCAGAATGGTACGCTAAAAGCAGGCGACCTGGTAGTTTCCGGTCAGTTCTATGGTCGCGTTAAAGCGATGTTCAACGAAAGAAACAACCGGATAGATAAAGCACCTCCATCCTCACCAGGCTTAATCCTTGGTTTGAATGGTGCGCCGCAGGCTGGTGAAAAATTCAAGGTTTATTCTGACGAGGCGGAAGCAAAAGAGATGGCCAACCGCCGTGCTCAAATCCTTCGCGAACAGGGTATCAGGACCAAAAAACACATCACGCTTGATGAAATCGGTCGTCGTCTTGCTCTCGGAAACTTCAAACAGCTGAACCTGATCATCAAGGGTGACGTGGATGGATCTGTTGAAGCATTGAGTGATTCATTACAGAAATTATCAACTGAAGAAATAGCAATCAGCGTTGTGTTGAAAGCTGTGGGTGCCATTACAGAATCTGATGTATTGCTCGCAACAGCATCTGACGCGGTAATCGTAGGGTTTAACGTTCGACCATCTGCCCAGGCTGCAAGGCTTGCGGAAGGCGAGGGTGTGGAAATCAAGACTTACTCCATTATCTACAATGTGATCGAAGAGATCAAAAGTGCGATGGAAGGAATGCTTGAACCTAAGATCCAGGAAAAGATTACTGCGAATGTTGAAGTACGGAACGTGTTCAAGTTCGATAAGGCAACTGTTGCCGGTTGTTATGTTCTTGATGGAAAAATCCAGCGTAATTCAAAAATCAGGATTATACGCGATGGTATCGTTGAATATCCCAAAGGTGAGGGCCAGAGTGCTGAACTTCAATCGCTTAAACGTTTCAAAGATGATGCGAAAGAGGTTGCCAGCAATATGGAATGCGGCCTGACGATAAAGAATTTCAACGACATCCGTGTAGGCGATATCATTGAAGCTTATGAAGAAGAAGAAGTAAAAAGAACGCTGTAAGAGCGAAGGGAGCTTGATGCGCATCACAATGGTTTCAATTCCTTGAGATTTTTTCTTCAAAATCTCCCGACTAAATAAATCAAGGCAACCCCGCAAGTGCGGGGTTGTTGTTTTTGTTAAAACTGAAATTCTCCCTTCCAACCAGATTCCTTTTCCCTAATTTGCATACCGATTATGAAAAAAACTGCTCTCTTTTTTTTCGCCGTTTTATTTGCGGCTGTAGCCTCTGCCCAAAGACCCGTTGTTGCGGATAAAATTGTAGGCATTGTTGGTGATAAGATTATCCTCAAATCTGATGTTTATAATGATATCCAGGACAGGCAAAGACGAAACGAACCTGTTCCACCAAACGCAGAGTGTTTTATCATGGAGCAGATACTTGCTCTGAAAGCACTTGTGCTGCAGGCAGAAAAAGATAGTATAATCATCGAGGATGCTGAGATCGAATCATTGCTCGATAACCAGGTCAGAGGGTTTATCGGCCAGTACGGCAGCAAGGAAGCGCTCGAAGAAATTGCAGGCAGAACGGTTTACCAGATCAAGGAAGACCTTCGCCAGTCGTTCAAAGAAAGAAAACTCGCCGAGCGTATGCGCGATAAAATCGTTGAAGGAGTAAAAATCACTCCCCAGGAAGCAAAAGCATACTGGGAAAAAATCCCAAAAGACAGCTTACCATTTTATGAGTCAGAAGTTGAGATAGGAGAGATTGTTCTTTATCCGAAGGCTAGCCGCGATCTGGAAAAGCTTGCGCAGGATGAATTGCTGGATTATAAGCAGCAGGTGGAAAGTGGTAAAGCAACTTTCGAAACGCTGGCAGGTCTATATACTGATGACCCCGGAAGCAAAAATACCGGTGGACGGTATACAACAAACCGGGCTGAAAAAACGATTGAAGGCCAGCCGGCTGATCCTGCTTTTGTTAATAATGCTTTCCGTTTAAAAGAAAAACAAATATCGCCGGTGTTCAAATCCCGGTTTGGATATCATATTATACTAATGGTGAGCCGTGCCGGTGATGATGCCGTTGTCAGACATATTCTGAGAGTTCCAAAGGTTACAGAGTCTGAGGTAACAGCGGCCATGCAAAGGCTTGATTCAATCAGGTCCAAACTGGTAGCAGCTACGCTCACTTTCGGAGCTGCGGCTGAAAGATACAGTGAGGACGATAATGCCAAGTTCACAGCCGGTATGCTCCAGGGCCAGAACGGTACATATCTGACCTATGATCAGCTCAGTAAAGACATGGCATTACTGATCAAAGACATGAAAGTCGGCGAGATATCAAAACCGGTGGCGTTTACCGACGAACGTGGTAAAAAAGGTGTCCGTATCGCATTCCTGAAATCACGCTCAGAACCACATCGTGAAAACCTTAAAGACGATTATAACCGGATAGCGCAAAGGGCTGTTGAGTTTAAAAAACAGGAGATGATTGAAAAATGGTTCACCACAAAAATTTCTAATTATTACCTGATGATTGACCCGGAATTCGCTAATTGCGAAACCCTGAGTCCATGGTTAAAATACGCTGCTAAGTCAGGCTTTTAAAGCTGGCAAGTCAGGCTTTTAATATTATATTTTACCTCAGAATAAGCGCTTTGATCCTGGTCATAATATCTGATCGGTCTAAGCGTTTTCTCTTTATTATAGGTCTATCGCCCCCCGGGTTGCATAGCGATTATTTAATTTATCTATAGGTAAACCCCTAAACTGGGAAAATAAGAACCTTTATTCCGAACCCAGAAAACCTTTTTTCGGTTATTTGCATAAGTATTTACACTAAGTGTGTCGCGTTTCTGAAAACGAAAAGCAAAACCTGTTCTATTGAACCAATCAAATCATCTAATATCCGGGATAGCCTCTAACCAGGCTTCCCATCGGGATCGTTCCGATGGTTATCATGATCAATATGCGAACGTTTTAAAGTGGGGAAGGGCATTTTACAACGGATCCTTATACCCGTTTTGCATACTGGAACCGGATACTTTGAACCTGATTTACGCGAATCCCGCGCTTCTGGCTATTACAAAACCTGATGACGAAACATACAATGGATCATTAAGAGATTTTGTGAACGAGGTGACATTCAAAGAAATCAGGGAGATGCAGGATAATTCCCTGAACTTTTCCAATGAATCCCTGGTCATTCCGAATGTATCCCCGGGCATTCCAAATGCATACCTGGGCACTCCGAATGAATACCATGTAACAGATAAATATCATTTATTTGAATTAAAAATAACCCAGCACGAGATTGAAACAAGCTTCCTAACTGTTGAATTTTTCCATTCCCCTGGGGAAAAACGAATGGATAATTCAAACAGCAATTCGATTGAGGAAAACCTGCTGAGTAAAGCAGACGAATTAAACAGGGTTGTGTCTTCGCTCGATGATGTTGTTTTTGAATATGATGCCGAAGGCCAGTTTAAAAAGTTATGGTGCAATAATGATATTTTATTGCAACGAATGCCCAAAGACTATGTCGGTAAATCGATGCAGGAAGCATATCATAGTAATCCCGAACTAACCGGGGATTTTATCGTGGACTTCGAGAAAGCCATTTCAAATAATGAAATTTGTTATCGCGATTTTCAACTCGCCGGCCATGAAGAGACACGCTGGTTTAGTTCAAAGATCACACCTATATATCATTCGGACGGGAAACCAAAGGGTTTCAGTCAGCGCATAACAGAAATATCAGAACAGAAGAAAGTTGATATAGCAATCAATGAAAAAAATCTCGAACTAAAATCTGCCCATCTTGAACTTAAAGAGATCATTGAAAACACTTCCGAAATTATTTTCAAACTAGATAGAGATGACAGGATAATTTTTGTTTCACCTGAGTTTGAAAGAACGCTTGGTTTTCCTGGCAGTGAGATGGTTGGTGAAACAATCTCTGCGATCATCCATCCGGATGAGCGTGATCGCTTCCGGATTGAACTCGAAGAAGCACGCACCACCGGGAAATCTGCCGTGAATAATATTTACCGTGCAGCTGTCAGGAATGGGAACGATCGCTGGTTCAATATCACCGCAAAGTATTTGCGCAATTCAAAAAGCGAATCTTTTACGGGAATTATTTTCGCAAAGGATATAACAGAGCTCAAGCAAACTTTAGACTCTCTTGTAGCATCTGAAGAGCGATACCGATCAGTCGTTAATTCTCTTAGTGAAGGCATAGTGATGCATGACAGCAAGGGTCATGTGGTTGCCGTTAATTATGCAGCCGAAAAAATGTTCCAGCTGGGAAGAGGAGAAGCTTTGGGTGATGTTTTACGCCAGCCGGATCTGCGGGTTATTAAAGAGGATGGTTCTGCATTTCTCCTACCTGAGTTTCCTACTATGATTACTTTAACTACAGGAAAGCCGGTGAAGGATGTGACTATGGGAGTTTACCTAAAGAACGGGGAGACAACCTGGCTGACCTTAAATACGGAACCAGTTTATTATTCAAATCCAACGGGATTACCGGATGGCGTGGTTGCCTCTATGATCGATATTACAGAGCAAAAAGCTGCGCGTGAAAGGTTGACTGAAAACACCAGGCAGATCAGGGAATATTCAGAAAGAATTACAGGAATACTCGACAGTATTACTGATGGTTTTATTGCAGTTAACAATAACCTGGAGGTTACACTCTGGAACAAAGTTATCGAAACCATTACCGGTATCAGCCAGACTTATGCAGTTGGTAAAAATATCATTGCCCTGAACTCATACATGACTGACCAGATTTCATTTGACAGGTACGAACATGCTATCCTGCAGAAATCAGTTGTCAGTTTTGAACAATATATCCCGGCGCTTGATCATTGGTTTGAATCAAGTGCGTATCCGTTCAACGATGGTTTGTTTATCTATTTCCGCGACATAACTTATCGTAAACACCAGGAAAATCTTTTGGCGCTTGAGAAACGTGTGCTTGAATACAACGCGAGCCAGGTGGCGACACTGAAAGAAACAATTGATCATTTCCTTGAGGGACTGGAACAGATATTCCCGGGTATGATTTGTTCAGTACTGACGCTCGATGAGGATGGTTTATCTATGCGTCACTTGTCTGCACCAGGATTGCCCAAAGGATTTACTGAAAAAATTAACGGTATTCATATCGGTCCCAAAGTTGGTTCCTGTGGTACCGCCATGTTTACAAAAAACACGGTGATTGTTTCTGATATCAGTTCAGATCCTCTATGGGCGGAATATCGCGATGTTGCATCTGAATACGACTTAAATGCATGCTGGTCATTTCCTATCAAGACTGCACAAAATGAAGTTCTGGCTACGATTGCAACATATTACAGGCATGCTGCGTCTCCTACACCGATGCAACTTCAGATCCTGGACAGGGTGCAGAATCTCCTGAAGGTGATCATTGAAAATAAAAAGGCAGATTCCAGGATACGTATCAGCAATGAACGTTACCTGCTGGCCACCCGGGCGACTAATGATGCGATCTGGGATTACAACGTTTTTTCTGACTCACTATATCACGGAGAAGGATATGCGAATATATTTGGTTACAAATCGGTTGGCTCACCTCAATCCCTTTCTGAGTGGAGTTCCAAGATCCATGCAGATGACCTGGAAAGGGTAAGAACCAGTTTTGAACATTTTATGTTGAGTGGAACACATAAACACTGGGAAGCCGAATATCGTTTTATCAGGGCTGATGGAGAATATGTATTGGTTTATGATAGGGGATTCCTGATTTTTAACCAGGAGGGCAAAGTGGCCAGGATTGTTGGTTCAATGCAGGATATCACGGAAAGAAAACAATTAGAAAAACAAGTACTCAAACAGGAACTGGACAGGCAGAAACTGGTGGCCCAGGCCGTAGTGGATGCACAGGAAAAAGAAAGGGCTGAGATCGGGAAAGAACTTCATGACAATGTGAACCAGATTTTATCTACTGCAAAACTTTACCTGGAACTGGCACGTAGTGATGAGAATGAAAGACTAAACCTGATTTCGAGAAGTACTGAAAACATCTTTAACGCGATTAACGAAATCAGGGCTATATCAAGATCCCTGGTACCCCCAAGTATTGGTGACCTGGGTATCATTGAATCAATCAATGACCTGATGGAAAATGTGCGGGCAACTAAAAGGTTAAATGCTGAATTTTATTATACACCAGGTATTGAAACCGTAATAAATGAAAAACAACAGCTGATGTTGTTTCGGATAATACAGGAGCAGGTTAACAATGTGCTTAAACATGCTGAAGCCACTAACCTTATCATCGAACTGATGGTTGATGGTTCAATCGTGGACCTTACTATCAGTGATAACGGCAAAGGATTCGATAAAGAAAATAATAAATTAAAACGTGGTGTGGGGCTGGCTAATATTACAAGCCGCACAGAACTTTTTAATGGCGAAGTAAATTTAATAACAGCCCCGGGAAAGGGGTGCACCCTAAATATTCACATACCCGTTACAAACGCGTAAAAACCAAGAAATATGGAAAAGATTAGTGTATTGATTGCCGATGATCATAAGTTGATCCGTGAGACATGGAGCTATATCCTCAACAACGATTCAAGATTTGAAGTAATTGCAGAGTGTGGTGATTCAGAACAGGCTGTTGAAATGTCAAAAATCAAAAGGCCCCAGATCGTACTGATGGACATCAACATGATGCCGATATCAGGGTTTGAGGCAACCGAACGCATAAGGAAAGTTTCGCCTTTATCAAAGGTTATTGGAGTATCTATGCATTCTCAACCAGCATATGCCAAGAAGATGTTGCAGATTGGTGCGAAGGGCTATGTTACAAAGAATTCATCCAAGGAAGAGATGATCAAAGCCATCATGGAAGTACATAATGGCAACAAATATGTTTGTGACGAGATCAAAAATAATATTTCCGACCAGGTACTTGAAGAAAACAGCGATACCCCGAATGTAAATGCGCTTACCGAAAGAGAGATCCAGATCATTAATCTTATCAAGGAAGGGCAGTCATCAAAGGAGATAGCAGCGGTGCTTGCAATTTCTTTGAAGACGGTCGAGGTTCATCGTCATAATATCCTTAAGAAGCTTAAGTTGAAGAACTCCGCTTCATTGGTCAACTTCATGAATAACTCTGCTACTTATATTTAACCTGGATTTTGCGAGATTGAAGTGCTGGTATGCTTTGTAAGTTTACCAGCACTATGACGCTGCAGTTTTGTTTCATTCCTTCGCACCGTTGGGAGCGGGATTGTGCCTTTTTGCGGCTGTGTCCCGTGGTTAATACCTTTGCTCATG
>NZ_DATHKG010000049.1:0-24104 GCF_035489435.1 Flavitalea sp. | reverse complement strand
ATGGATTTTGGCAAGCGTTTTTCCAATAACCGGATAGCTGGTAACTTTGATTCAGAGACCGGTAACACATCAATGTCATTTTAATTTCTGCAATGCCGATAATGTCAATGCCGGTTATTGCAATAAGTGAATGGTGAATTTGTTAAATTAGTCGCATATCTCCCTAAGTGAACGAGATTAGAACGTGCAGGATGGGCCTGAGGTTGGTTTGATTGCCACCTTCGATTCCTGCCCGGAGTTACCGAAGCCGATCAGGGCCCAACAGCAACCAGCGCTACAAGCATACCTAAAAAAGCCGATCAGGGAACAAAAGCCGATCGGAGACAAGAACCACCAGCGGTATGAACAATGGTATTAACCAGGAATCACAGTGGCAAATCAAACCAACCGAAAGGCCCATCCGGCGAAGGGAAGAACCGAGTGAACGCCCTGAACGCGCATAATCAGCAATATTAATAATCACAGACAAAATTCGCAGCGAAATGAACAACATACCACATAATCAAAACATAAAGTGAGAAATAATATGAATCAACGTTGCAATAAAACGTTTCAACTTCATCGGTTCTACATGTAACTTCCATGCTTAGCCAAAAAATTTATTGCATGAGAAAAATTTGTATTTCTGTTTCATTAATTGCGTTGAGTATGCTCACGTTCGGTCAGGAAAAAATTGATCAGGACATGATGCAAAAAATAAGGGCCGAAGGATTGAACAATTCAAAGGTCATGGATATTGTTTTCCAGCTTACAGATGTAAACGGACCGCGTTTAATGAATTCGCCGGGTTATCTGAAAGCCGCTAACTATGCCAAAACAACTTTAGCAGGCTATGGTCTTGAAAACTCAAAACTCGAATCCTGGGGCGAATGGGGTAAAGGATGGGAGCTGCAAAAATCTTATGTTGCAATGACTGCGCCTTATTACCGCCCCCTGATTGCATTTCCAAAAACATGGACAGGCAGCACAAACGGTTTACAAACTGGCGAATTATTGCTTCTCACAGCAAAAACGCCTGAAGAATTAAAAGCATTTGAAGGGAAGCTAAAAGGAAAGATCATTATATTTCCAAGGACCGATACATTGATTCCAACTTATACTTCCGATGCATCACGTTTTACCAGCGAACAATTGCAGACGATGGCCGATTATGATCCAAAGTCTGCACCAACCAGGGCGCCGGGTAATTTCCGCCAGGCCCAGGGCGGAGGAACAGGTATCAACCTGATCACATTAAAAGAAATGGCTGCTAAAGAAGGTGCCATCGCAATTATCAGTACAACCCCACGCGGTCGCGATGGAACATTGTTTGTACAGGGAGGAGGCGCTTATTCAGCAGCAGCCCCTGCAAATTTCCTGGATATCGTGGTTGCTTTCGAGGAATACATGAGTCTTTACAGGCTTGCAGCTGCTAATGTTCCTGTAAAACTGGAATTGGATGTGAAGTCAAGATTCACCAATGAAGACACCAAAGGTTATAATGTGATAGCGGAAATCAAGGGTACAGACAAAAATCTTAAAGACGAGATTGTGATGCTCGGTGGTCACCTTGACTCATGGCACGCTTCACATGGAGCTACCGATAATGCGGCTGGCTGCGCCGTGATGATGGAAGCTGTCCGGATCCTCAAAACCCTGGGCGTTAAACCAAGGAGAACAATACGTATTGCCCTTTGGGGTGGTGAAGAGCAGGGTCTGCACGGTTCCCGTAATTACGTAAAAAATCATTTCACTGATACAACCCTTAACCCACGCAGGTTTAATAAAGAAGGTGATAAGGTTTCGGGATATTTCAATCTTGATAATGGAACAGGGAAGATCAGGGGAATATACACACAGGGCAACGCAGGCGTAAAAGACATATTCAAACAATGGTTAACACCATTCAACGATCTAGGCGCTACAACCGTAACCCTGCAAAACACGGGTGGTACTGATCACCAGGCTTTTGATGGCGTTTTTATTCCAGGTTTCCAGTTCATCCAGGATCCTGTAGAATATAATACAAGGACACATCACACAAATATGGATGGGTACGACCATTTACAGGCTGATGATTTGAAACAGGCTGCCACCATTATTGCAGCCTTTGTTTATAATACGGCACAAAGGGATGAAAAGTTGCCAAGAAAACCATTTCAGTAATTGGTACACAGCATCCTAAAATCCTATAAATCATTTTCAATTCTTGTTTATCTGGTGCTCAACCGATAATTTTGCCCAACTTAAATTTTACAATCAATGGCAAGACAAATTGCATATCGGGAAGCACTGCGTGAAGCGATGAATGAAGAGATGAGAAGGGATGATCGCGTGTTTCTTATGGGAGAAGAAGTTGCCGAATACAACGGTGCTTACAAAGTTAGCCAGGGTATGCTGGATGAATTTGGTCCAAAACGAGTTATAGATACTCCAATTTCAGAGTTGGGTTTTACAGGCATCGCGGTTGGTGCAGCTCAAAATGGCCTACGTCCGATTGTCGAATACATGACCTGGAACTTTGCGGCTCTGGCCTTAGATCAAATTTTAAATACCGCTTCTAAAATGCTGGCAATGAGCGGCGGACAAGTTGGTTGTCCTATTGTTTTTCGCGGTCCAAACGGATCAGCTGGTCAGCTTGGCGCCCAGCACTCCACAGCATTTGAAAGCTATTATGCTAATATACCTGGATTGAAAGTAATATCGGTTTCAAATCCATATGACGCCAAGGGGCTTCTTAAAGCAGCTATTCGTGACGACGATCCTGTAATTTTCATGGAAGCGGAACTGATGTATGGTGAAAAAGGTGAAGTACCGGAAGAAGAATACATTATACCGATAGGAAAGGCCGATGTAAAAAGACCAGGAACTGATGTTACGATTGTTTCATGGAATAAGATGATGAAGGTAGCTCTGGGGGCAGCGATGGAACTGGAAAAAGAAGGGATCAGTGCGGAAGTGATCGATCTAAGGACTATTCGTCCACTCGACTGGATGACAATCCTTGAAAGTGTAAAAAAAACCAACAGGTTGGTAATTGTTGAAGAACAGTGGCCGTTCGCATCTATCTCATCTGAAATCACATACCAGATACAGAAAGAAGGATTTGATTACCTGGATGCACCGATCCGCCGGATCACTGCGGCTGATGCTCCTTTGCACTATGCTCCAAACCTGGTTGCCCTTGCACTTCCGGATGTCGCGCGTACAGTTAAGATGGTTAAAGAGGTGACGTACCAGAAGAAGTAAACTTAAAAATGCATCTTACAAATGCATCGGTTCAAAAAGTATTTTCTACTTAATTAATAATGATTTTTGAAATGATCCCGGAACATCTTTGTTTCGGGATTTTTTTTTTGGGCAAAAAGAAACCGGAAGCATCTGCTTCCGGCTGGTCAATATCTTTCGCTGCTATTCAAATATTTTTACTGCATTTACAAACACCATAAGGACCGCATAAACAAGGCCCAAAGTGAGTCCTCCTAAAAGCGCTAGCTTAACAATTGTTCTACTTACAACAGGAGTGGATTCAATTTGTAGTTGTGTTTTCATAGGTGATACTTTTTGAGGTGTTGGATAATTGTTTTTACATGGATACAAGTCTAAATTAAATCACATTGCCCAAAACTGCAAGTCCAAACCGAAGATTCTGCCGATTAATTTTATCGAACAACCATTTTCTTTATAATATTGACTGATTATCAATCAATAATGAATGCATATTAATATTTAAAATTAAGTCATTTCAATCCATTTTTAGCCGTTTATCGGTATATACTGGTGACTGTCATTTTGTATTTAGCCCTGATTTCGTTCCCTGTTGAACCCGTTTACCGAAATATACTGGCGATTATCATTCTGTTTTCACCAATCAACAACCGATCCTGACGACGATTACCAGTGCATCAACTGTGTAATGTTAAAACTCCATTCGGGGGTTGTTATTACTGTTGAATTTAAATCAACTATATACCAGGGTGAAATATCCTTAAGCAGGGGATTTTTCAGAATATGAACTGATTGGGCAGGCATGAAGCTTTGTGCAATCATATAGATTTTTTGTCCTGACTTGTTTTCTGCTACATCCATCACAGTCACCGCATGCCCAGGAAACCCACCTTTAATTAATATATCTCCTGGCAGGATCTGTTTAAAATCAGCTACAGGTTTCAGTTGCCGCGAAAGTGAACTGGTGCCGCAATAACTATAAACTTTTTCAAGAAAAAGTTCAAAGACCGCTGAACCGGGTTCAGCCGGACATTGATACCTTTTCCCCGCATTATCAATGAAACATATTTCACTCCGCCGACCGGTACTGACAAGATATTCAGCCCTAAGCCTCATTACTGCATCAGCGCACTGTTGCAGATCTTTTTTACCAACAGATATCTCCAACACCGCGTATTGGGCATCCTGGTTATACTTTTTTGTTCCATCATAGAGATACACGGTATTATCGCCTTTCAACCTGATTTTTCTCAACCAGGAGCCAAAGGATTGCGGGCCGGTTTCAATCCTTCTGTAACCAGGCGGTAATGGAATATCCGTGACATGCTCAAATAAAGTATTATTTTGCGACGGCAAATCCGCGGCGTCTTTGTTTTGTGAACGGATTATCCCGTTAATACAGAGCGGTAGCAGGATTGCGAGCATCATCGTAATTTGCATAAAATCGGTTTAGGGGCTTCGGTAAATACGCGAATACCTGAACTGAGATGGTACTGATTAGTTAATCCACGCAAAAGACTGTTAAAATTATATGTCGAATATTCTGATTATTGATGATGAAAAAGCGATTCGCAAGACCCTAACTGAGATTTTGTCTTATGAAGGGTACAAAATTGAGGAAGCGGGCGATGGAGAAGAGGGGTTGAAGAAATTCCGTGATAAAAGTTATGATGTAGTGCTTTGTGATATCAAAATGCCAAAACTCGATGGCCTGGAATTTCTTGATAAAGCCCGGGAAGCAAATCCTGATGTGCCTGTGATCATGATTTCTGGTCATGGAACAATCGAGACCGCTGTGGAAGCGGTCAAAAAAGGGGCATACGATTATATCTCCAAACCCCCTGATCTGAACCGCCTGTTGATCACTATCCGCAACGCAATGGATAAAACCAACCTGGTTGCGGAAGCAAAAGTGTTGAAGAGAAAGGTTAGCAAGGTGGAAGAAATGATAGGTGAATCAAGCCCGATTACCAAAATAAAAGATACAATTGACAAGGTCGGCCCCACAGAAGCCAGGATCCTCGTGACCGGCGAAAACGGGGTTGGTAAAGAGCTCGTCGCAAGGTGGGTACACGAAAAAAGCAACAGGGCGACAGGGCCACTGATTGAAGTGAATTGCGCAGCAATACCGAGCGAGTTAATAGAAAGCGAATTATTTGGACATGAGAAAGGTTCATTTACTTCCGCAGTTAAGCAAAGGATAGGCAAGTTTGAGCAGGCGCATGGTGGCACTTTATTCCTCGATGAAATAGGTGATATGAGTTTAAGTGCACAGGCCAAGGTTTTACGTGCGCTCCAGGAAGGTAAGATCACAAGGGTAGGGGGCGATAAGGATATTAGTGTTGATGTTCGCGTGATCGCGGCAACGAACAAAGACTTATTAAAAGAAGTGGACGAGAAAAATTTTCGCCTCGATTTATATCATCGTCTTAGCGTAATTATCATCCATGTGCCTTCACTGAATGATCGCCGGGATGACATTCCATTGCTGGTCGACAAATTCCTAACCGATATCTGCACCGACTATGGGATTGCAAAAAAAGGAATTGATAAAGATGCAATCGACACTTTGAAGCAACATAACTGGACCGGGAATATACGTGAGCTAAGAAATGTAGTAGAAAGGTTGATCATACTTTCAGGTAAAACCATCGCCGCGGAAGATGTTCGTTCATACGTATTGCCAAATAACCAGGGATCTTAAAACCTCCCGCTTAGGGTATAAATAAGAATGGACGATATAACAATTGTTAATGCTGATCGTTTATATTAAGAGTGCCTGCCGATCATTTACATTTGGAGCGCTAAAATATCAATTGTTAATTCCGATTTGTGAAAAAGACCTTGGATCATATTTATTGCCTAAGCGGACTGGGCGCGGATCAACGCATCTTCAAAAATCTGGCAATTCCGCAAACGAATTTGCTGCCACTGGGCTGGGTTCTGCCCCAACAAAAATCAGAAGGCCTTAACGAATATGCAAGAAGGCTCGCAGTTAATATCAAACATGAACAACCGGTTCTGATGGGGGTGTCATTCGGGGGTATGATGGCAATTGAAATTGCAAAGCTTATTCCCGTAAAAGCGGTTATCCTTATCTCGTCCATAAAATCAAGCCAGGAACTACCGTTCTGGATGAAATTCTTTGGTAAATGCAAAGCAGAATACCTGCTGCCTTCTGTACCATTAAAATCAATCAAACCACTCAGTGCGATCAGGCCTATCCAGAATTATTTCCTTGGAGCCGATACTGCTGAAACAATTGCGATTGCGAATGAATTCCGGGATAATGTTGATCCATTGTATCTCAAATGGTCGTTGCGAAATATCTTCAACTGGAAAAATGAATGGAGCCCGCCGCAAATTTTTCACATACACGGCGACAAAGACAAATTATTCCCCATCAGCAAAGTGAAGCCAACCCATGTAATTAAGAATGGTGGCCACTTTATGGTGATGAGTCATTTTGATGAAATAAACAAAATCGTTGCTGAAATTTGCTCAGGTCTTAATAATCCAACACCGTTCAGAACTTAATAACCCAACACTTGAAATTACTTCATTGAAGATTCCACATCAATCCTGCGATTGACAAAGGAAAGTAATTCCCTGGTTGAGTTGAGTATCGTTACGTTAACTGGCTTGAAACTTAGTATACAGACATGAGTGCCTCCAAAAGAAAATTCCTTATCAGCAAGTTGTTGAGAGAATTCAGTAACAAACCGGTCGATATTGCAATTCACGAGATTCGTGATAAGATAAAAATATAGTTCTGTTACCGGCTGCCTTGAACAATATTGAAATACGAGTTCAGTATCGGTATTTGCACCAAGATAAATAACAGGCACTTTTCTTTTCTTGAGCAGATACCACATGAAAAGAAGTGGTATTTCATGAAATTCATTTTTAGGCGCAAAAAGAAGCACTTTGAACTGCTGCTCTCAAACCCTGAGGGTATGGGCCTTAATTCCGCTTAAATTCTCTATATCACGAATAGAAAAATGATTCATATCAACTGTAACAATTTGTAAGTTATTACAACTAACAAGCTTAGCGGAATATTGTTTTTTGCAAATACGCCGTTAATACATAGTTTGTTTGCCTGTATTTATGGTATTTTTGCCCGAATTTTAAAACCCTGAGAATGAGTTTTTCTGATCTTTCTGTTCTTGTTCTGATTTCCCTATTACTAGTTTTATTACCTGCTCCCGGTTTGGCCGCCATGTTTAAAAAAGCCGGAATTCCATCATGGAAAGCCTGGATCCCGTTTTATAATACCTGGGAAATGCACAATGCTACCGGACTTCGTAAACATTGGTTTTTCTGGCAGTTTATACCTGTGGTAGGATGGTTCATTACCCTTTGGATATTTGTGGAATGGGCAAAGTTATTTGGCAAATTTAAATTATGGGAGCATGCCGCAACTGTGCTAGTGCCATTTCTTTATTTTCCCTATGTTGGTTATAACAAAGATGACCGCTTTTTAGGCCGAGAAGTTGTTAAAAAACACCGTAAATCAGCATCCCGCGAATGGATCGATGCCGCGGTTTTCGCAATCGTTGCTGCCACGCTTATCCGGACCTTCGTTTTTGAAGCTTATGTTATTCCGACCGGATCAATGGAAAAAACGCTGTTAATTAATGACTTCCTTTTTGTAAGCAAACTGACCTACGGACCAAGGATTCCCAACACCCCCCTTGCAGTCCCGTTTGTGCATCACACAGTTCCATATCTCAACACTAAATCATATACCGAAATAATTAAGATTCCTTATACCCGCTGGTTCGAAAAAAAGGTAGACAGGAACGATGTAGTGGTGTTTAACTTTCCCGCAGGTGATACTCTGACGAAAGAATTTGATTCAAAATTTCCATATTATGATATGGTCAGAGCATATGGGCGGGATAAGGTTTGGGAAGATTATACCGTAACCACGCGCCCGGTTGACAAGAGAGAAAATTATATCAAGCGTTGCGTTGGCATCGCCGGAGACACTATTGAAATAAGAGAAGGGATACTTTATGTAAATGGACAGGCTGCATTTGTATCGCCCACACAGGCTACCTATTACGTTGTTGAAACAAATAATGTAAGACTTGATGAGGATGTATTAAGAGAAGCAGGAGTACATCTTAACCAGGACGATGAGTCTCCTGATTTCGTTAATCGCCAGGGTTATTCTTATATGATCAATCTCACAAATCCTGAAGTGGAAATCGTAAAAAAGATACAGGGTGTTACAAGCGTGAAAAGAGATATTATCAACAACTACGGAGACACCTATCCGAATGATACTACCTATTTCAACTGGTCAATTGATAATTTCGGAAGACTCTGGGTACCAAAAAAAGGTGCTACTATTCAACTCACTCCTCCAAATATCCTCCTATACAAACGGGCAATCCAGGTTTATGAAAATAACAAATGGGAAGAAAGGGATGGTAAAATCTTCATTAATGGTGCACCGGCTGACAATTATACTTTCAAGATGAATTATTTCTGGATGATGGGAGATAACAGGCACAAATCACAGGACAGCCGTTTTTGGGGATTTGTTCCTGAAGACCATATAGTTGGTGGAGCCTGGCTAATCTGGATGAGTTGGGATAAGGGACCCAGATGGAACAGGATCTTTAAAAGAATTCACTAAAACATTGTAATAAAATATTGTAATAAATTAATATCAAAACGGCTGGAACATTTTTCCGGCCGTTTTGTTTAATGGTTTACATTTAACCATCCTGAAATTGTACTGCCCATGAAAAAAACTCAACAAATCCTGAATTTTGAAGAATATGATTCAATAGATCAGCTGAATGCCGGCGATGCGAACCTTTTGAACGAAGCCAGGGCGGCTACCGCTGATGCCTATGCGCCATACTCTAATTTTAAGGTAGGAGCGGCAGCTTTGCTGGAGAACGGTTTAGTTGTGCGGGCTTCCAACCAGGAAAATGCTTCATATCCTGTTGGAATTTGTGCTGAAAGAGTTTTACTTGCCACTGTAGCCACCCAACACATTAACATGCCGGTTTCAGCCATTGCTATCAGTTATAATAATGTAAATGGAGAAAGTGACCATCCGATTGCTCCCTGCGGAATGTGCCGTCAAAGCCTGGCCGAATTTGAATCGCGGACGATGCGACCGATCAGGCTGATACTTGGAGGAATGGAAGGAAAGGTATTGGTTATACCTGAGGCCAGTGGGCTCCTGCCACTCGCATTTGATAAAACTGAACTGGACAAAAAGGTTTAACCACGCAACAGATCAGTTAAGCTAAACGAAGAAAAGCTTTACCAAGTGAAGATATCAGATCTGATGCAATTAAGGACTCCTTGCCTATAGTCTCTGCAGCAATGTCTCCCGCCAGGCCATGCAGATACACGCCTAAGATAGCTGCATCCCCTGGTTCGTATTTCTGGGCAAGCAATCCCGTGATAATGCCTGTCAATGTATCGCCTGTACCACCCGTAGCCATACCGGAATTACCAGTGGTATTGAAATAACTTTGTTCCGGAGTTGCAATTAATGTAAAATGTCCCTTCAGTATAATTATGAGATTTAATAATCTGGCCTGCTTTGCTGCGGTTTCAGTTCTTTCAAAATCATTTTCACTTTTGCCAAACAGTCTTTCAAATTCTTTAGGATGTGGAGTCAGAATTGAACCTGCTGGCAATCTTTGTAGTAGTTCTTTATTGGCTGAGAGCATGTTTAGTGCATCTGCATCAATTACCATTGGTTTAGAATAATTACTGATCAGCGCTTTTAGCAATTCTAATGTGGCAGCTTCCTGTCCCAGTCCGGGTCCTATTCCAATACTGGCATACCGACCCGTTTCATCATTTAGTCTGGTAGTAAAATTTTCTTCTTCGTCGGTTTCGGTCATGGCTTCAGGGCTGGCAACCTGCATAATCCCATAACCGCAACGGGGCACATGTACGGTGCATAAACCTGTGCCTGATCTTAAGCAGGCATTGGTCGCCAGGACAGCTGCACCCATTTTACCATAACTGCCGGCAATGATCAAAGCATGTCCATAACTGCCTTTGTGTCCAAAGTCTTTCCGGGGTTTGTAGATACTTTTAATAATGGCGATATCGACAAGTTGTTTATCGCTTTGAGTATTATTAACAAAACCCGGGTGCAGGCCAATATTAAGAATATGAATTTCTCCGCAGGCATCTCCGTTTTCAGCCATTAAGAATGCAAGTTTATATTGCTGAAAAGTCAGTGTATGTTTGGCAATCACATGAGGATGGCCCGTTGAAGCAGCATCGGCTGAAATGCCGCTGGGAATATCAATTGAGATAATTTCACATCCTGAATTATTAATATGCTCAATAACCCTTGCATTGAGATCTGTTGGTTTGCGGTTAAGACCTGATCCAAAAATAGCATCAATAATAATTTCATCTTTTGGAACGGGATGTATTCCCTCATCCGTTGAAATAAAACGTATAACCGTATTGGTTGTATGAAGAGATGCAAGGTTCTGTTGAAAGTCAGCGGTTCCTTTGTGACCGAATTCCAGTATGTATACAACAACAGCCTGCCCGTTTTGAGAAAGCATACGTGCGATTGCGAGACCATCACCACCATTATTACCTTTCCCACAAAAAATACTGAAATTCAGTTTGCCGTAACCTTTCCCGATCAACCAGGTGAAACAGGCCAGCGCTGCACGTTCCATCAGATCGATAGAACTCACTGGCTCATTCTCTATAGTATACTCGTCCCAATGGTGAATCTGCGAAGCCGAAAAGATTTGCATAAACCGATCTGATTATATTGCGTCGCTGTTAAAAAACAAGAAACAAATCTATCGATTATAAGAATCCCTGCATATAAATTTACTAAACTGGCAGGTTAAGCAACCCGCGCTAATGCAGCGGTATCATCAACCATGAATTATCTCAAAGTAATAGCGTCGGTTTTTTCCGAATCGTCATGGAAATAGTTGCCAAAAATATCTGCCATATCCTTGGTTTTGTAGATCATTTTAGAATCGTTATTACAAAATGCGATGATGGCAACATTTTCATCAATTAAACGATAAAACGCAGTCCGGTTACCATGCCACCAGCCATTATGGTATATAACTTTTTTACCGTTTTTAAGCAATAACATTCTCCATCCCAAACCATAATTGTGGGTTCCGGGTTTTTCAAAACTATAAGGGGAGTAAGCGGAATCGAGGAGCAGTTTATTTACAAATTTTCCAGAGTTAAGTGCCTGGTCAAATTTGAGCATATCGCGGGCGGTACTATAGATATTTTTGTCGCCATATACCAGGTCCAGGAAATCGAATGCGTATTGCCTGCCATTGTGAAAGTAGGAGGGCAACGAGCGGGCACTGTCTGCAGTTGTATATGCGTAGGTGTCTTTCATTCCAAGTGGCTGAAAAAGATTTACATGCAGGTATTGACCATAACTTTGCCCACTTACTTTTTCAATAAGGAGGGCGAGCAAGGCATAGTTTGTATTTGAATAACTGAATCTCCGGTCAGCGGCACCAATATCGATATCATTGTGACGGGCTACAATAAAATCAAACACATCCTGGTTAGTGATAGCTCTTTTCTTATCCCATCCTAATCTTTCCATATAATGGACATAATTAGGCAAACCGCTGCGATGATTTAGCAGACTTTTTACAGTAACATCAGGCAGGGGAAATTGAGGAAGATAAACGGAGAGAGGGTCAGTTACCCGGATTTTTCCTTCGTCCACCAGTTTGAGCACTGCCATCGCCGTAATGGTTTTTGAGACGGAAGCAAGGTGAAAAGGTGTCGTGGGTGTAATTGAATCCTTATGTGACCTCGGATTCCTGAAGCCGCTGTACATCTCATAAATAATTTCGCCGTTTTTGGCTACCAGCAGGCTTCCGTTCAAACGTCCGTTTCCGAAAAGTTTTTCAGCAAATTCTTTACTTGCGTTTGAATACCTCCGGAATTCTTCAGGGGACAGGGAGGAGGAATGAGTAGCAATAGCAACACCTGTCAGGGTACTTTCACTGATCTGAGCTTTATCTTTATCCTGGCCACAGGCAGCCATTATCACCATAAATGGTATACACCTCAACAAGTTTTTCAAAAGGACCGTTTTATTCAGGTTAGTAATAGGTCAAAATTAAAGCAATCACCTTTCTTTTATCCAGTGAATGGCGTTTAAATTGAATATTTAAAATGTTTTATTCCAAATTTTAATGATAAATGATTAGTTTCTAACAAAACCTTAAAGATAAATGTTAAGAAACTCCACATATAGCAACCTTCGATCCAATCTGTTTTTCCATTCCGGTTTTTAGATCCATATTTGCAAATACCATCAGAAAACTTAACGCAAAAACAGATCAGGGCAATATGAACGACAAAAAAAATACCAGTTATCCCAAAGAAAAAATAAACATACTTTTTCTTGAAAATATAAGTGATACAGCAGTAAAACAGTTAAAAGACGCGGGTTATAGTTCGGTTCGCAAGCTAAATGGCGCACTTTCGGAAGAGCAGCTCATCAAAGAAGTAAAAGACGTGCATCTGCTTGGCATCAGGTCCAAGACTCAGATTACGGCTAACGTGCTCAAGGCTGCCAATAAATTGCAGGCGATCGGCTGTTTCTGCATCGGCGTGAACCAGGTTGACTTGAAAACTGCTACCAAACTGGGAATAACGGTATTTAATGCGCCGTATTCCAATACCCGGTCTGTAGCGGAGCTGGTGATTGGCCTGTCGATTATGCTGATCAGGCGAATACCCGACAAAAATAAGGCTGCCCATGACGGAATTTGGATGAAAGAAGCCAAAGGGAGTTATGAATTAAGAGGAAAAACGCTGGGTATTATCGGCTATGGCAATATTGGCTCACAAGCGAGCGTGCTAGCAGAGGCTTTAGGAATGAAAGTGATATTTTATGATGTGGTAACCAGGCTGCCCCTGGGGAACGCTGAGCCAAAAAAGTCTTTGAAAGATGTGTTGGCGGAAGCTGACATAATAACCCTCCATGTTCCGGATACGGCATCTACCAAAAATCTTATAAATAAAACGAATCTTAAATATTTCAAAAAAGGTTCAATCCTGATCAATTACGCCCGCGGGGAAGTGGTTGATCTCGAAGCACTGAGAAAAGCCCTGCTCGACGGTCAATTATCCGGGGCTGCCATTGATGTTTTTCCATGGGAACCCGAAAAAAACGGGGATCGTTTTCAAACGCCATTACAGGATTTACCGAATGTAATTTTAACACCACATATCGGAGGTTCTACTGAAGAGGCACAGCAAAATATTGGTCAGGATGTGAGCAATAAATTATATGAGTATCTTGAAATGGGAATAACTATCGGTTCTCATTCTGTTCCGCCGTTGAGTATGCCAAGGCAGGAGGGTGCACACCGCATTCTGCATATTCATAAAAATGTACCTGGTGTACTCTCAGAAATAAATACACAGTTATCAAAACATAATATAAACATATTGGCCCAGTACCTTAAAACCAATGATGAAATAGGATATGTGGTACTGGATCTTGACAACGAACTTTCAACAGAAGCATTCGAATTATTGAAAAAGGTAAAAGAAACCATTAAGGTCAGGTTATTGTATTAAAAGGGTAAGTTTAAACGTGCGTGTATGTCACAGGAAATGATAACCTCTCTGCAGGAGGCGCTAAATGTTTCACCGGATAATATCCCGTTGAGATTACATTTAGCAGAAATTCTTCTTACTGAAAAAATGTATACTGAAGCTGCCCGTGAGTTCAGAGAAGTCTTAAGCAGGAATTATGGCAATCTGAAAGCAAGCCATGGTCTTGCAGAAGCATATTTCCATTTGCAAAAATATTCAGCTGCAATCGTCATCTACGAAGAGTTAGGGAATAGTCTCCAGATGAATTCCATGATCCACTATATAAAATGTCTTGTAAGGGAACATTCATTTGAGGCGGCCCAGGAACTATATCAACGGGTATTGGCATTAAATCCTGGTTTTCGTGATGAAGAGATCGATGCTGCATTGAGAATGCCTGGTGGAAATAACCTTTCAGAAGATTTTGACTTTAATGATGAAGATGAATTTGGGGATGACAGCAAGTATTTCCTTGAAAAGCCTTCCATCAATTTTTCTGATGTCGGTGGAATGAAACGTGTGAAAAATGAAATAGCTCTCAAAATCATTCAGCCTTTAAAGAACCCGGATCTGTATAAAGCTTTCGGGAAAAAAATTGGTGGTGGAATTTTGCTCTATGGTCCGCCGGGATGCGGAAAAACTTTTATTGCCAAAGCCACAGCTGGTGAGATTAATGCAAAATTTATCAATATAGGCTTGCATGATATACTTGACATGTGGATAGGTAACAGTGAAAAAAATCTGCATGAGATTTTTAACGTTGCCCGCAGAAACACCCCTTGTGTTTTGTTCTTTGACGAAGTGGATGCGATTGGGGCCAGTCGTAATGATCTGCGTCAATCCGCCATGCGGCATGTTATCAACCAGTTTCTTGCCGAACTTGATGGCGTAAACTCAGACAATGAAGGAATCCTTATACTGGCGGCTACCAATGCACCCTGGAGCGTAGATGCAGCATTCAGGCGACCAGGACGATTCGACCGTATCATTTTTGTTGAACCGCCGGACGAAAATGCAAGGGTAGATATTATTAATACTATGCTCCGGGAAAAACCTGTGGCAGAAATCGATACAAAAAAAATTGCGCGGGAAACGGATCAGTATTCGGGTGCAGATCTGAAAGCACTGATCGATCTTGCAGTCGAAGATAAACTGGAGGCTTCTATGGCCAGCGGAAAATTGGAACCCATTACCACAAAAGATATTCTCAAAGCAATCAGGTCACATAAAGCAAGTACTCTTGAATGGCTCGCCTCTGCAAGAAACTATGCACTTTATGCAAACGAATCCGGTTTGTATGATGAAATTTTGAAGTATCTGAAAATTAAAAAGTAAGATTTAGGAAATATGGAGGATATCAATCCAAACATACAACGCGCCCATATTTTGCTGGAACAGGGAAGACCAAGGGACGCCGAAAAGCAGTTAACCGAGGCTTTACAATCTGATCCGGAAAATCACTATGTGCTTTCACTACTTGCAAAATGCAAACTTGACCTGAGAGAGTTTGATGGTGCAACTGCTTTGATTGAATCTGCCATAAAGCAAGCTCCAACCGAAGATTATTATTTTTACCTGTATGCATTTACAAATTATCAGCAGGATAAAAATGGTAAAGCACTCATCCATCTTCAAAAAGCCTGTGCATTAAATCCCTATGCTTCCGCTTATTTTGGTTTATGGGCCATGATCCTTATCGAGGAAAAACAATTTGAAGCAGCCCTGGTAAAAGCAGATGAAGGTCTGGCCCTGGATGCAGAAGAACTCACCTGTCTGAATGCAAGGGCTACTGCGCTAAACAAACTAAAGCGGGTAGACGATGCAGTAATTACCATGCATCATGCCTTGAAACAGGATCCTACAAACGAATTTACCCATACAACAGTCGGTTGGAACTATCTTGAGAAAGGTAAACATCGCGATGCTGTTGATCATTTCAAAGAAGCTCTAAGACTTAATCCAACGCTCGAGTCTGCGCGTACCGGGCTTAAAGAAGCACTTAAATCCAAGGTTGCTCCTTACAGATGGTTGCTGAAATATAATTTCTGGATAACGAATAAGAGTAAGAATGCAAGATGGATTGTTCCTATTTCCGTATTTGTAGCTGTCAGAATTTTTGCCGGGGCTTCGTCCACAGGCAATGGCAACTGGAAGATAGTTGGTGGTATTGTGTTGGGTCTTTACCTGCTACTTGTAATCACAAGCTGGGTAATCAACCCGCTGGCAAACTTCTTCCTGCTTTTTGATAAGGATGGAAAATATGCTGTGTCAAACAATGAAAAATGGAATGCCCTTTCTTTTACCGGGGCTATTGTATTGGGACTGATGGTAGTGATCGCATCAATATTTATGACATCGCAAAATGATCAAAGCAATGGTCTTCTGACGGCCGGGCTAATACTAATGTCTGTTGCCATTCCGCTTGGTCATATGAGATATCCCTGGAAGTTTAAAGGATCAAATTTTTTGCAATGGTATTCAATGGCACTGGTGATAACCGGATTTATTACAGCGATTTTCTGTTCATTCAGCAATGAATCCCTTCCTGCTTTTGCTGCAGTTTACCTATTGGGCTTTGCTGCTTATATGTGGGTACACGCTTTTTCAAGACGTTGAAATTGCCGGTTAAACAATATTTTATTTCGTAGTTGTTTAAGTATTACCAGATGGCCACAAAATCAAAATTCCTGACTGCCGAATGGCGCAAACTCATAATGGCAAATTATGATGTCGATCCCTCAATCCTTGAAAAGTTCCTACCCTATAAAACAGTGTTGGACTCATTCAATGGAAAATGTTATGTCAGTCTTGTTGGGTTTAGGTTTCAAAATACCAGGATACTAAATCTGAGTGTTCCTTTTCATACCGATTTTCCGGAGATCAACCTGCGTTTTTATGTCAGGTTTAAAGAAGGCAATGAATGGAAGAGGGGAGTGGTATTTTTGAAAGAAATTGTCCCCAAACCAACCATAAGTTTTGTTGCTAATCTGATTTATAAGGAAAAATATATAAGTCTGCCGGTCAGGCACAGCGAAGAATTCAATGAAGATAGCCTGAAGATAAGCTATGAATGGAAGTTCCGTAACCATTGGCAAAAACTTTCAGTAAAGACATCACCAAATTCAATTCCACTGGTCCCCGGGTCTGAAGAAGAATTTATCACTGAACATTTCTGGGGTTATTCAAATATTAATAAGCATACAACCGGTGAGTATGAAGTTGCTCATCCGCTTTGGGAAATTTATCCTGTAACTGGGTTTGAGATAAACTGCAATTTTAAAGATCTTTATGGAAGTGAATTTGCTGGTCTTGACACAATGGAGCCTCAATCCGTATTTCTTGCTGAAGGTTCAAAAATCATTGTCTACAAAAAGAAACTGATCAGCCATTAGGATTTGAATCAATTTCTACAAAAAGAAACGGATCAGCCATTAGGATTTGACTTCGAAGATTGGTAATAACCTTTAGGCCTAAGTCAGACAGATGAAACAAATTGAATTCTAACGGATACTTAATTTCTTAAGGATCTTTGATGCCCGGCTTTTGAATGCGGGTGATTCAGTTTCAAATCCCGATTCAATGACCATTTTTAGTTCATCCCTGATCCCAGGATAACGTTCACTTAAATTATCCAGT
Source organism: Flavitalea sp. (assembly GCF_035489435.1). NCBI lineage: Bacteria > Pseudomonadati > Bacteroidota > Chitinophagia > Chitinophagales > Chitinophagaceae > Flavitalea > Flavitalea sp. The sequence goes on along the minus strand of NZ_DATHKG010000049.1, from coordinate 6,644 downwards.
ATTGTTAGCGCATTTGCTTTCACAGCGGGCGGTTCTTTACCTGAGATTATGATTTCAAAACATACATTCATTAAGGCACCATGCAACGCAGGCGGGATGGTAACAAATTGCAATATCCTGAGTGTATTTCGTTTTACTGCGTAGTCAGTATTTTTGTTTTGAATGTAATTTACCAGGTCTTTTATATGTGGCTTTATAAGCTCCGGATGTAACCTGCTTACTTCGCTGGCTATCCACGCAGCTCTCGGGGCGAGCCTTCTGTTTTCACTAAATATGAAAGATATCAACTCCCCAAAAAGCTGTTTATTTATACCAATTAGCGCTACAGCTTTTGCAGTATTCTCTTTTGAATGCCTTTCAGGAATAAAAATTTTCAGATTCACCTGAGCTTAATTATATTAATTGCCGGATGTGTTAAAAATTTTACATAAGCTTATCAAAACATTTCTTCTTGCTTTAACTTCACGCCTTTGTTTGTTTACAAATTAACTCAAAAAAATCAAGTTGATCTTAAGATTCATATTGGTGTTTATCACGTTGGCTATAATCACCTCCTGTAGCCAAAAGAAAAATGCAGTTGTTTTTCAAACTGATTTTGGTTTGAAAGATGGAGCAGTAAGTGAAATGAAAGCCATTGCCTTTGGAATAGATTCCAGGCTGGCTTTGTATGATCTTACTCATGAAATACCTGTTTATAATACGTGGGAAGCAGCTTATCGTTTGTTGCAGACTGCTGTATACTGGCCGGCCGGAACTGTATTTGTTTCCGTAGTTGATCCCGGTGTTGGAACCATGAGAAGGTCCGTTGTGATGCGTAGCAAGACCGGGCATTATTTCGTTACGCCCGATAATGGAACACTTCAGTTCGTTGCAACATCTCTGGGAATTGATGAGATCAGGGAAATTGATGAAAAAACAAACCGTCGTGATAATTCCTCTCATTCATACACGTTTCATGGCAGGGATGTATACGCTTTCACGGGGGCAAGACTTGCGGCCGGAGTGATTTCTTTTGAAGAAGTCGGCCGGCGTTTACCCGATTCCGTTGTAAGTTTCTCTTTCCAGGAGCCAAGTCTACAGGGTGACAGTATTCTCGGCAATATTCCGGTACTTGATCCACAGTTTGGTAACATCTGGACCAACATCCCAGATTCTCTTTTCAAAAAACTGAACCTTAAGGTGGGAGAAGATGTTATGGTAACTATTCTGATTGACACAAGCATAATGTTCCAGGGAACGGTTCCCATGGTCAATACTTTTGGCGAAGTTCCACAAGGCACTCCACTTGCATATATGAATAGCCTGATGAATTTTTCACTTGCGATCAATGAAGCCAGCTTTGCCGATTCATTTAAGATTGCAAGTGGGCCACTTTGGAACGTTCATATTTCCAGAAGTTCCAAATTCAATACTTTTGCGCCTCGACCATAAAATTAGTTAAGCATGCCCGTTTTTAATGATTCATTTAGTATTCCTGTTTCTCTTCCTGGCAAATCAACGCTTCCATTAAATGGTTTGAAAATTCTTGCAGGGGATATCGGTGGAACAAAAACAAATCTCGCCTTGTTTCATGCCACCCGCAACAAACTTGAACTTATTAAAGAGGAAAGATTCGCATCCCCGGATTATAATTCAGTGGCAGTGATGATAAAAGATTTCCTCGCTGCTTCGGGGGAGAGCGTACCGGACAGGATCTGTCTTGGTGTCGCCGGCCCGGTAATAGACGGCAAGGCTGAACTGACTAATCTCAACTGGGTACTTGACAGTGATGACCTGATGAAAACTTTCCCGGTCGAAAATGTGTCAATGATTAATGACCTCGAAGCAATAGCTTATGGACTATCAAACCTGGGCGCCGAAGAGTTGTTGGTTGTGCGCGAAGGTAATCCGCTGGCCCGTGGGAACATGACCATTATAGCACCAGGTACAGGGCTGGGCGAAGCGGGCCTTTTCTGGGATGGGAAATATTATCATCCTTTCCCCACAGAAGGCGGACATTGTGATTTTTCGCCCAGAACCGAAGAGGATTTTCAACTCACCCGGTACCTGCAAAAAGAATATGGAATCGTGAGCTGGGAAAAACTTGTATCCGGTCCTGCCATTTATGATATATATAAATTCCTGGATCAACATCGTGCGAATGCAGTTCCGGCCTGGCTTACCGAAGGCCTGAAAAGCGATGATCCATCGGCCATTATAAGCACTGCAGCCGAAGACGATAAGGACGCTGTCTGCATACATACAATGGAATTGTTTGTCAGGTACCTGGCCAGGGAATCTGCTAACCTGGTGCTGAAAATGAAGGCTATAGGCGGGCTTTTCCTGGGAGGCGGTATTCCGCCTAAAATCAGTCCTTTGCTAGATAGATATAATTTTTTCGAGCATTTCATGGATTGTGACCGCATGCATCACCTGCTGGAAGAAGTGCCCATTTATCTGATCCGTGATGATAGGACAGGGTTAAATGGAGCTGCATCTTTTGGGGCTTACGGCGTCCACTAACACCCATAATCCTCGTTTACACAATATTCCAGGTGGTTATTCTTGTTAACAAAAAGCCAAAGTGAACGTGATATTTCGGCTTACTGTCTGCAAATTTGCCTACTGCCTGCAAAAGACAATAAAAGCACAGTAAATTAGCCCCGGTTGGCATTCTTTTATTGCTGATTAATGATATTATAATTTTTCATTCATTCAATATTGGCGTTGCAGGGCGACATTTGTCCGGATATTATCAAATTATTAAGATGAAGTTTGTATTTGCTCTTTTGTTACAATTAGGTTTTGTATTGGTTGCCTCAGCGCAGGATGGAGCGATGAACTCTTCACAGGGATTGAATACCGCAGGCGGTAAGTTTATTGGAAAAATCGTTGATGGAAAAACCAACAAAGGAGTTGAAGCCGCATCGGTCCAATTATTTCAAAAAAACTCCGGCAAATTGGCAGGAGGCATGCTGACAAAGCCGAATGGTGATTTTAGTCTCGGAAACCTTTCACCCAAAGACAGTTTTCGGTTAGTCATTACCGCTATAGGATTTAAAGAGCAGGAACTTGTAATATTTTTTACTTTGGCACCGGATAAACCTGCTATTAAGGACCTGGGCAATATCAAATTAGAGCAGGAATCGCAATTCCTCGGAGCGGTTACAGTTACTGCGCAAAAACCTGCGCTGACAATGGATATAGACAGAAAAGTTTTTAATGCCGACCGTGCAATTACAGCTGCCGGGGGAACAGCTGTTGATCTGATGAAGAATATACCTTCGGTAACCGTAGATGTTGAGGGTAATGTTCAATTAAGAAATGCATCTCCGCAGATATTTGTAGACGGCCGTCCAACCATTCTCACCCTGGATCAGATTCCTGCTGATAACATCGACCGGGTAGAATTGATTACAAATCCCTCTGCAAAATTTGATGCAGCAAGTAGCGGAGGTATTATCAACGTAGTACTGAAAAAAAATAAAAGAATAGGCCTTAATGGCAGCGCTTCTGCCGGCGTAGGATCTCCCGGCATTCTTAATGGAAACCTAACGCTAAATCTACGGGAAGGAAAGTTCAATTTTTTTGCAAGCGGAAACTATAATCAATCCGGGGGAAAGGCTAAAGGTGAAACATTTCGCCAGAATAAGAGCCAGGGAGTGATCCAGGATTATTTTAACCAAAATTCGCTGAACGAAAGAGAAAGAAAATTCAGATCTGTAAGGTTTGGCCTGGATTATTTCCTCGATAACAGGAATACGATCACAGTTACCCAAAACTTTGTGCGGGGAAACTTTAGTTCACATGAAGATCAGCAGCAGGAATACCTTGATGTTAACCAGGAACTAATAAGATATGGAGACCGGACCGCAGATGGTAACGCGCAATTTAACAGGAGCAACACGCAGTTGCTTTACAAACATAATTTTGCCAGGGAAGGGAAAGAACTGAGTGCAGATATTAGTTACAATACCGGGAAAAGTAATGACAATTCTTCTATCATTAATAATTATTACAAGACTGATGGATCCATTTACCAGGATGCTAACGTGGTTCGTAATTTTGGAAATAATAACAATGATCAGCTGACTATGCAGTTGGATTTTGTTAACCCAATCTCCGAAACACAAAAATGGGAGGTTGGTTTAAGGTCATTTTTTAATAATTACAATAGCGTGTTCAATGCATATTCGGTTGAGAGTTCAGGGGTCGAAACAAAGTTGCCATTAAGTAATAATTACGATTACCGCGAAAACGTGAATGCTGCATATGCTACCTTTTCAGGAGCCGTTAAAAAAGTGAAATATCAATTGGGATTAAGAACAGAACTATCCAGGTTTGATGGAGAATTAGTTGACAGTGCTCAGAAATTTGGCTATCAATATCCGAAGACAATAAAGAATATCTGGGATGCATTATTTCCAAGCATTTTCCTGACAAAAGAACTGGCGGAGGGCCATGAGCTGCAGGTGAATTATTCACGGCGAATCAGGCGACCTAATTTCTGGCAGTTGAATCCTTTTGTCGATATCAGCGATCCGGTAAATTTAAGACAGGGAAATCCTGCACTTCGCCCTGAATTTGTGAATTCATTTGAGATTAACTATAACAGAACTTATAATAGCGGCAGTTTCCTGGCAGTATTGTATTACCGGAACAACCCGGCAGATATCACTGAATACAGTGATACAATCAGTGCTGAACAATTCGAAAAATTAAATAATGCTGCCGTAGATCCAAATGCTATCCTGAACACTTTTGTTAATGCCCAAAGTAATAACCGTGTGGGCGCTGAGTTTACCTTGCAGCAAAGGATCGGAGACAATTTCGACTTCACACCAAGTATTAACATGCAATACCGCAAAGTAAACGCGGTGATAAATAATCTCGATCTCAGCAATGATGGCTTCAACTGGGAAGCCAAGTTAATTGCTAACTATAGAATTGCTACAGAAAATTCATCATTGTTCAATAAACTTAGTTTTCAGTTAACCGGGGAATATGAATCCCCGGAAGTGATCCCACAAGGGAAAAGAAAAGAACAGTATAATGTAGATATGGCACTCAGGAAGGAATTCCTGAAAAATAACAAAGCGGCCTTGACTTTCAGTGTTAACGATGTATTCAACACCAGGCGGTTTGGAACTATTTATGACACTGAGCAATTCTACCAGGACTCATATCGCAGATGGAATGTCAGGAGCTTTAGACTTACTTTTACATATAAATTTGGAAGCTCAGAGTTTACATTGTTCCCAAAAAAGAACAATGAAAGACGTGACGACGAAAACAATACAGCGCCCGACAATGGTTAGATCCTTCTTGATTGAACCAAATTATTTGGATGAAATCAAATTATGCCTTGAAATGAATGGACAAATATTATGACGAATAGCAGCAATATATTCTGACGAATAACAGCAATATATTATGACGAATAGCACCAACATATTCTGACGAATAATAGCAATATATTATGACGAATAGCAGCAACTCAATTATGGATGCTATCAGTATGAACCTCGCAATCAGGAATCGGAGGTCTGTATTCGTGAGCCAGTTTGATTCGAATCGAAAGATACCAGATGAAATCATAACTGAAATTTTACAAAATGCGAATTCAGCTCCGACACATAAACTAACGGAGCCCTGGCGATTTACAGTTTTTTCCGGCAAGGGATTAGATGTGTTGGGAGAGAAACAATCAGCAATTTATAAGCAAAATGCCGGGGACAGGTTTAAAGAAAACAAATATGAAAACCTGCTTAACACACCACGATTATGCTCACACGTAATTGCCATTGGTTGTAAAAGAAGTGTAGGTATTATTCCTGAACTGGAAGAAATAGCCGCAGTCAGTTGCGCCATTCAGAACATTTATCTTAGTCTTGATGCTTATGGTATTGGAGGTTATTGGAGCACTGGAGGAATAACTTTTATGAAACAGGCAAATGAACTGATCGGGCTGGGACCGGATGATATATTTATGGGTTTCTTTTTTCTTGGTTATGTCCAGGTGCCTTCAGTGCACCGATCACCATCATCTCTCGATGAAAAAGTTAATTGGGTCAGGGAGTAATTATTGATTTTGCGCGTTCATGGCGTTCACTCGGTTCTTCACTCCGCCGGATGGGCCTTTCGGTTGGTTTGATTTGCCACTGTGATTCCTGGTTAATACCATTGTTCATGCCGGTGGCTGTTGTTGTCTCCGATCGGCTTTTAGTTCCCTGATCGGCTTTTTCAGGTATTCATGTAGCGCTGGTTTCTGTTGGGCCCTGATCGGCTTCGGTAACTCCGAACAGGAATCGAAGGTGGCAATCAAACCAACCTCAGGCCCATCCTGCACGTTCTAATCTCGTTCACTTAGGGGGATATGCGACTTTTACAACAAAATTCAACATTCACTTATTGCAATAACCGGCATTGACATTATCGGCATTGCAGAGATTGAAATGAAATTGCTGTGTTACCGTTCTCTGAATTACTGTTGCCAGCTATCCGGTTATCGGAAAAACGCTTGCCAAAAATCCGTTTGCAACAATCTCTTAAACAATCTTAGCTACCGAAATTTCGGTTGTGCATCACTGCATTTGCATTCTTTTCATCTAATTCGCAAGCAATCTGCAACTCGCAAGCAATCTGGTTCCAGTGCATTAATAATA